>JALTKX010000001.1 GCA_027006055.1 Calditrichia bacterium
GCGACCCCCGCCTGCTGCATCCGGTTGTGCATCTGCATGTGCTCAATGACAAGGGCTATATTTTGTTGCAAAAGCGTTCGGCGGGGAAAGAGCTGTATCCCGCCTGTTGGGATACGGCCGTGGGCGGTCATGTGGCTTCCGGTGAAAATATTATGCAGGCGTTGATGCGCGAGGCGCGCGAGGAACTGAATATCGACGCCCGCAAGGCTGTTCCCCTGTTCCGCTATGTGATGCGCAATGACTATGAAAGCGAACTGGTACACACCTTTTTGCTCAGGCGTAACGGCCCCTTTCGCCATAACCCCGAGGAGATAGGGGAGATTCGCTTTTGGAGTCCGCCGGAGATAGAAGAAAACACCGGCGAGAAGTTTACGCCCAATCTGCTGGAGGAACTGAAGATGTTGCGGGAAAAAGGGCTTTTGGGCGGGGTACGGGAAAAAAAGAGAAAAAGACGATGACCCTATCCTTTGACCGCCGTTACCGGGAAGAGGGCTGCCGGCTGTTGTGCGGTGTGGATGAAGCCGGACGCGGGCCGCTGGCCGGACCGGTGGTGGCCGCGGCGGTGATCATGCCGGAAAAGGGGCGCATCAACAATATCGATGATTCCAAAAAGATCAAAGAGCCGCAACGGCAGCTGCTGGCCGCGCGTATCCGCGAGCGGGCCCTGAGCTGGGCCGTCGGTCTGGCCTCCGTGGAGGAGATCGACCGCATCAATATCCTGCAGGCCACCTTTCTGGCCATGCGGCGGGCGGTGAGCGGTTTAAGCATGAGGCCGGACTATCTGTTGGTGGACGGACGGGATTTTCCAGCCTTTGTTTACCCCGGCACGGAGGGGACGTTAAGCGGTGAAGCGGTAGTCAAGGGCGATGCCAAATCCTATGCCATTGCCTGCGCTTCCATTCTGGCCAAGGTGCATCGTGACAAGCTGATGACGGAGTGGGCCGAGGTCTATCCCCAATATGGCTTTGAAAAGCACAAAGGGTACGCGGCGGCGCATCATATCGCCATGTTGCGGCAGCACGGCCCCTGTCCTCTTCACCGTCGTAAGTTTATCCGTAATTTTGTAAACGATGCACCCGGAGGGCAAGGGGAGCTGTTCTGACGCGTTGTGGGGGACGGACAAAGGAAAATTTGAGTTAAAGCACTTTCTTTTTTAAATCAGGGCCAAAGGGCAGAATACAAAGCAGGCATTATGGATTACAGCAACAGGCATATTTTTTTAAACGGCTTTATGGGCGTGGGCAAAAGCCGTATCGGGCGTAGTCTGGCCCAAAGGCTGAACCGGCCCTTTGTGGATACCGACAGCCTTATCGAAACGCGGGCCGGATATGCCGTAAAGGAAATCTTTGAAAAAAAAGGCGAGGCCTGGTTCCGGGAACTGGAGCGCCGGGTGATCGCCGAAACGGCGGCGGGAGAAACGCCCCTTGTAATAGCCGCCGGCGGAGGCGCTTTGGTGGATGACGGTTCGCTGGCCCTGGCCCGGCAAAGGGGGGTGGTGGTCTTTATCCGCAGCGCGCCGCAAGCGATAATGGAGCGGGTGAAAAGGAATGATAAGCGTCCCCTGCTGCAACTGTCCGCGGGCGGGGATTATGAAGAGCGGCTGCTGCGCCATATCACGGAGATGCTGGAACGGCGCGCCCCCCAATACCTGCGCTCTCACTTTGTGATCGACCGCGACGGCATGGAAGCTGACGAAGTGAGCGCATGGATCATCGCTTATCTGGAAAAACTGTAACAGACACCTTGAAACGAACGGATAAAATATGAACTCCGAAAAAATGACGCACATTGCCGTGGATATTCCCGGCGCGTCCTATCCGGTTTATTGCGGCAGGGATATCCTGCAAAACTTTGGCGCCGTATTGAGCGGCCATAAAAATTACCGTCAGGCGGCCGTGGTGACCCATCCTTCCCTGAGGCGGCTTTACGGCGAGCGTCTTCTGGAAACGTTGCCGGTGGAACAGAAATTTATTTTGGAGGTGCCCGAGGGCGAGGGCTCTAAATCCCATGAAACGCTGATGCAGCTCTATACCGCTCTGCTGGAGGCACGCTTTGAACGGGGGGCGCTGATCATTGCCCTGGGCGGCGGCGTTATCGGCGATCTGGCCGGTTTTGCGGCGGCCACCTATCTGCGGGG
>JALTKX010000002.1 GCA_027006055.1 Calditrichia bacterium
TGGGGAATGTACCGGCCCTGTATGAGCAGGTTCCCGCCGCCTTATCAGCCTGGATGTTTAATGACAGGCTCACCACCCCTTTGTTAAAACCGGCCCTGGGTGACAGCGCCGGCGTGCTGGGGGCCGCTCTTCTAATTGATTAAGACAGAGCGTTTACTCATCGGCGGCCCGCACATCGGCGAAAATAAATCCGTCCCGCTCCACAACCGGACCAACGGTTACGGCGATGGCTTCGCGGAACATGGGGGCGTCGTAGACAAAAGTATGAAACTCGCCGTTTTCCCCGCAGGGATCAATGCCGGCGGGCAGATCCCTTAGAAGGTCTTCGTTATATTCTCTTCCGGCGAAGGTGGCGCTTAGCTTTTTGGGATCGATACAGGTGATGACCGTTTTTAAACCGCCGGTGATCATTTCCCGGGCCAGGGTCGCGGTATCCCGTTGCCAAAGCGGAAAAACCGGGCGGATGCCGCTCTCCTTTAATTGCCGGACACGATAGGCCCGTATGTCCTCCAAAAACAGATCGCCAAAGGCAAAACCATCCACGCCCCTCTTTTTGGCCTTTTCCACAAAGCGTCCCATAATTTCTTCATAATCGGCATTGCCGCAGGGGTAGGGAATTTCGATGATATCCAGGGGCAGGGCCAGCCGTTCGGCCTGTAGTTTTAAAAGTTCCAGACGCACGGCATGCATGGCGGTGCGGGCAAATTTTTTATTGACCGTGCAGAACAGTCCGGCGATTTCATAACGGGAATCCCGTAGCATGTGGTACAGGCTCCAGGCGCTGTCCTTGCCGGTGCTCCAGGAGATGAGTACTTTTTCCTTCAAGAGCCGTTCCTCTCCCCGCCGTTTTGGGCATGCCAGCCGTCAATGATGCTTTTGAGCCGGTCGAGGCCGTCGGTCAGCGCGGCGGGGCCGGGTTGCAAAATATCGGCGGATTTTATTTCGTATACATGTCCGTTTTTCACGGCGTTGACGTCGGCCCAGCCCGCTCTTTGGGCTACCTTTTCGGGGTGAAACTTGCGGCCGCACCAGGAGCCGATGATGATGTCCGGGTTACGGTCGATAACACTCGCCGGGTCTTTAATGATCCGGTTTTTGGCCAGGCTTTCCCGGGAAAGTTCAGGGAAGCATTCCCGCCCGCCGGCGATGACGATCAGCTCGGACACCCATTGGATGCCGGTGATGATGGGATCATACCATTCCTCAAAATAGACCAGCGGCCTGTGTTTGCGGTGGGCGGTCTGTTCCTTTATCCGCTCAATCTTTTGGCGTTGCTCCGCAATCCATTGTCCGGCCCGCTCCGTCCGGCCGACCATGGCCCCCAGCATGGTGATCATTTGGAATATCCCCTCCACCGAACGCTGGTTGAAAATATGCACGTTAACTCCGTTACGGATTAGTTCCGCCGCAATATCGGCCTGCAGGTCGGAGAACCCCAGTACCAGGTCGGGCCTGAGATCGAGAATTTTATCGATTTTGGCGGAGGTAAAGGCGGAAACGCGGGGCTTCTCCCGGCGCGCCCGGGGAGGTCGCACGGTAAAGCCGGAGATGCCGGCAATGCGATCCTCCTCACCAAGGATGTAAAGCATTTCCGTGGTTTCCTCGGTGAGGCAAATAATCCGCCGAGGATAAAGATCACTTATGGCAGTATTTGTGTCCATGTGAGATAGACCGGTTTAGGAACCACAGCCGCAGCTATCACCGCAGCTTTCGGCCTCGCGGCTTAGCTCCACTTCCCGCGGATTGAAATCACCGGCGGTGCGCTCGCGCAACAGGGCAAACTCCGGCGGCGCTTCCGGGTAGGGGATGTAACAGTAATGCAGGCCGCCGTGTATCTGTTCGATGGGCCGGCCCTTGACGTCAAACAGCTCTTCCACCGTAAAGGGGATGGTGCGGTCACGGGTGAACAGCTCCAGTTGCATACCGGGGCGCAGGGGATTGCGCGGCTCCACTTTCATCCACTTTCTTTCGGCGTCATAGCCGCGGATGATACCGGCAAAACGGTAAACGGGTTGTTCGGCGCGGGTGCCGTCATATTTTTGGGCGGAGCGGCCGGGATTGCCCTTGAGGAAACCGGCGATGTAGCCCTTGTTGGAGGCGGCAAAGACATCGGTGATATTTTCGGGATCGAAAGGCCGCCCGGCGTCCAGATCGTCGATGGCCCGGCGGTAGGCGCGGGCGATAAGGGAAGCGTAGTAGACGGACTTGTTGCGCCCCTCTACCTTAAAGCTGTCCACGCCGGCGTCGCGTAGTTCATCCAGATATTCTATGGCGCACAGGTCGCGGGCATTCATCAGATAGGTACCGTTCTCGTCCTCGTCCAGTTGCATGTATTCGCCGGGACGGTCCGTTTCGGCCAGGTAGTAATCGCCCTGTATGGGCACATAGCTGTCGCCCTGCTGGGTAACGGCCGGTTCAATACCCGCCCGCTGCGCATCCTTCAGCCAGTCTTGCGGCTGATTATCTTCTTTTTTATACATCTTATATTGCCAGCGGCAGGAGTGCGAACAGGTTCCCTGATTGGGGTCGCGATAGGACATATAGTTGGAAATGAGACACCGTCCGGAGTAAGCGATACAGATGGCGCCGTGGACAAAGGCCTCCAGTTCCAGATCCGGGCAATAATCGCGGATTTGACGGATTTCCCGGATGGTCAGTTCCCGTGAAAGGATGATACGGCTGATCCCGATCTTTTCCCAGAATTTGGCGGTGGCGTAATTGACGGTGTTGGCCTGCACGGAAAGATGTATCTCCTGCTCGGGATATTTTTCCTTCATCAGCATGATGATACCGGGATCGGACATGATCCAGGCATCCGGTTGGGTTTCCTGTAGCAATTGACCGATGTAATTGATGAAGGGCTGTACCTTATGGTTGTGGGGCAGGATATTGGCCGTCAGATAGACCTTTTTACCCCGTTGGTGGGCGTAATTTATGGCCTCGATGGCCGTATCGCGCTTAAAGCCGTTTTCGCGGGCGCGCAGGGAGAACATGGGTATGCCCAGATAGGTGGCGTCGGCGCCAAAGGCATAGGCATATTTCATCTTTTCAAAATCCCCGGCGGGCATCAGCAATTCAATTTTTGATTTCATGATTTTCTCTGGTTGTGTTTTTACGATGTTCGCTAAGAAGAACATCGTTTACGGGTAAAATATTTCAAAAAAGAGCAGGAAGGTAAACATTTTTAGGGCGATGCGCAAAGTAGTTTTTCCTGATAAAAAGTCATAAATATGGGGGCAGTTACCATTATGCATATTGGGGGCTGTTTAAAAACCTTTCCTTGTCTTCTAATCTGTCCCGGAAAGCAGTTGACCTTATCTCATCCCGTCCTTACGTTTAACCCGGCTTTAAGAAAGCGGAAAGGGGCTGTTGAGCTTATTCCCGGTACCGGGGAACGCTGAAGATGCCGTTAAAGGAATCCGCAAGCCTGCTACCCAAGGGCTTTAGCCGGGTTTTCAACTAAAACAAAGGAATGGTATGGATAAAGAGGACGTAGAAGACAGACATTATAATGATGAAGATTTTTCTTTGCAGCCCCTACCCAAGGGGAATTACGAAAATTGCCGCTTTACCACCTGCTCATTTAACAAGGCCGACCTGCGTGATATAAGCTTTATTGACTGCCGTTTTGAATCCTGTGATTTCAGTAATGCCCTGTTGGAAAATACTGCTCTGCGCGGGGTGCGTTTTATTTCATGCAAGATGCTGGGACTTCATTTTGAAGATTGTAATGAAATGTTTCTGGAAATGGGCTTTGAAGACTGTATACTGGGCATGAGCACATTTTATAAAGTGTCCCTGCAGGCGACGGTATTTGAAAGATGTGATCTCAGGGAAAATGATTTTACCGGAGCTGATTTAAGTAAGGCGGTCTTCAGCGATTGTGACCTTTTGGGAGCCCGGTTTGAAAGCACCACGCTGCTGGGGTCGGATCTGCGCACAGCCCGCAATTTTTCCATCGACCCCGAAAATAACCGCATAAGGGGCGCCTGTTTTTCCCGGGCCAATTTAGACGGCCTGCTCGGCAGGTATGAAATCATCATAAAATAAAAAGCCCGCGGCATTTCCGGCGAAAGAGGCGACGGGCTTAAATTATGTGATGGCGACAGGGCGCGCTATTCGTGATTGCAGATATGATCCGGGGACATTCCCATGCCGGCGGACCGTTCAATAAACTTGCCACGCGCCGCCAAAAAATCGATCAGGGCGTCGGCGTCCATATTTTGGGCGGAACAGGTATGAAAACGCGCTTCCGGCCCAAAGCGTTCCTGAATGGCGCGGCGCAGGGCCTCGCGGCTGTATGTCTCGCCTGTTTCAACCATCATGCGCATCACTTCGTGTCCGTGAATAGAGTTCATGGCTTGTATTCCTTATATTAAGACTTCTTTGGCTTAATTTACATGAAATATTTATAACTGCCAAAAAAGTTTAACGGCCATGATGAAAATGGCTGTTGCCAGCACATAGCGGATAAATGTATCGCCCCGTTTTACCTGTACCCGGGCCGCCAGCCAGCCTCCCAGGGCATTACCCGCCGCCATGGCCAGTCCGGCCGTCCAGTTAACCTTGTTGCTGATAACAAAAACGGTCAGCGCCGGAATGGTATAAAAAAGAACGATAATAATCTTGTAATAATTAACCTTAACCAGCGAGGTATGCAAAAAGTTGTAGAGGGTGGCCATAAGAATGAATCCCACCCCGACCTGTATAAAACCGCCGTAAAAACCGATACCGAACAGAGAAGCATAAAACAGCGCCGACGGTTTTTCGTGTTCATTGGCGGCGTTGAAACGGCTGTAATCTTTTTTTATGAAAAAGGTAATGATCACGCCCACCATGACCAGGGCCAGGATGCGCTGAAACCAGACGTCGGGGATTTTGGTGGAAAAGAAGGCGCCGGCGATGGCGCCGGGCAGGGTAAAGGCGGCAAAAAGCGCGGCCCGTTTCAGGCTGCTTACCTTTTTTTGATGAAAACCGGTGGCGGCGGAAATGTTTTGTATCAACAGGGCGATGCGGTTGCTGCCGTTGGCGGTGGCTGTGTCCAGGCCGAAAAAGATCAGAGCGGGCAGGGTAAGGGTAGAGCCGCCTCCGGCAAAGATGTTGATAAAACCGGCGGCAAAACCGGCGAGGGATAAAAGAAGAAGTTTCAGTTCCGGGAGGATCAATTAAGGTTTTCCAGTTGCGTATGGCGGATAAAACGCTCCAGGCTTTTAATGGCCACGTCCAGCTCTCCGTTGGATACGGGAGGGTGAACCTTACCGATCAGTTTCTGGCGCATCTCTTCTATTTTTACCAATAAATGGCTGTAACTTTCCACAGCGTGTTGCAGGGGATCGTTGCCGCTCTTTTCCCGGGAACCGCTTCTGCCGGCCTGGCTTTGCAGTGTTTTAAACGTTTTAAGATAGCTGAGCAGATCGGGACGCGACCAATCGATCCTGCCCTTATATTTTTTTTCGATGCGTTCAAGCTCGGCCATGGGCAAACCGGCGATTTCGTTTTTTATCCCGGCTATTTTCTTGCTCAGGTTGTTAATGGATTTTTGGGTCTTCTTATAGGTATGGAAATTTTCGATATGGCTGTCGATAAGGCGCAAGTCGTCCAGTAAAAAGGATTTTTCCCGCAGAAGGTAAATTTTTTCCTCGATCCCTTTTATTTTAGTTCGAATCCGGAATTGTTTTTCCTGAAAAAAATCAATTTCCCTGCGCCGGGAATCCAGTTGCAGTTTATAAACAAGAATGACGGATATCAGGGTGACCATACTGGCGGTGCCCAGGCCGATGGCATATTCCGGGAAAAAGATCAGCGCAAGCAAAATGAAGGCGGGCAGGGAAAAAGCCAGGATCATGCGCATCTTTTTCAGACGGTTGATCTGCTCCTGGTTGTCGCTGATGCGTATGTTGTATTTGTCATAGTTATTCTTTTCATCGGCCAGGTCCAGGGTAAGCTCCTGATAGGTATGGAAATCCTCCTCGAAAGTGTCCGGCAGATTGGAATAGGCAATCAGGCGGGTATGGATCAGTTCCTTCAGTTCGGACTTACGGGCTATCAATTCATTCAGCTTTTTTTGATAACGGCGGTAAATCGCCTGCTTCTCCAGGTAGAGCGCGGCCTCGTTGTAAACCGTTTCCGCGTCAAAGGTATACAGGGTGGGGAAGCGCTGTTTCAGGATATAGTCCACGCTGTCCGTCGCGGGCGCGGGCTTAACGCGGCCCATTTTTTCCAGATCCCGGGCAATTTGATTCTGTGCCTGGGTAAGTATCCGCAAATCCTTTAACAGGTTCAGTTTATTCCTCAGTACCAGGGTGTTTTTGCCGTTGGCCGCTTCGGCGGCGGAATAGCGGGAGAGCACATAGTCCGTCCGTTGCAGGATGCGTTCCATATAGGCCAGGGTATATTTAGGACGCATATAGGTATAAAAGGTCTCCAGCACATCGCCAAGGGGCGCGTTATCCTTGTTCAGGCTCTCCTCGCACAATGTCCGGATGGCTTTTTTGTCCACAAGGGTAAAAACCGACTCCATCAATTCCTGATAGGCGTTGTGATCTTCGCTGTTGGGGATGTCCTTGCCCTGGTAAACCGGTTTTATCCCTTTTTCCGATTCGGACATTACGGCGATAATGTCGGTTTCAAAATCCCGTTCCACATACAGGGTAAAGGTATCGAACTTTAAAGTCAGGCGGCCGGTATGCGTTTTTATAGCCGCGGAAGGATTGCGAAAGCTTTGTTTCTCTTCTTCGGACAGGCCGAAAAGAATGGCTAAGATGGACTCGAAAAAATACTTTTTTTGTTCACCTTTTAAGGAGACCAGAGAGTGAGCATTCTGTGAATCCGTTAATGTTGTATCCGTGTTGAACCCGGTCAGCGAAATATTCTGAATAATCATAAGGTACAAAAATCATGCTTTTATAATGGTGGCTAATATAAATCAATCCTTTAAATATAACAAAAATCATTCAATAAGATTTGATACATATATCACACTCGGTTATATTCGTCGACTAAAAATCACAAGAGATTAGAAGATATAAATGGTTGGAGTATCTATGCATCCCAAAAGGATGGCTATATTGGTCGGCGGCGGCCCGGCCCCCGGCATCAACAGCGTGATCGGAGCGGCCACAATCCGCGCCATATTGTCCGGCGCCGAGGTTATCGGCATTCAGGATGGTTTTAAGTGGCTTATGCAGGGTGATATCCAGCATGTGAAGAACCTGACCATAGACGATATCAGCCGTATTCATTTTCGCGGCGGCTCCCATATCGGTATCGCCCGCGACAATCCCACCCGCGATAAAAAATATCTTGAAAAAACCGTATCATCCCTTTTGCGCCTGAATGTGGATAAGCTGATCACTATCGGCGGCGATGATACGGCCTATTCCGCCTATCGCCTGGAACAGGTTTCCAGCGGCCGTATTCAGGTGGCCCATGTGCCCAAAACCATAGATAACGATCTGGATTTGCCCCATGGCATTTCCACCTTTGGTTATCAAACGGCCCGGCACTATGGCGTGGAGATCGTTAAAAATATTATGACCGACGCCAAAACAACCAGCCGCTGGTATTTTGTGATTACCATGGGGCGCAAGGCCGGACATCTGGCCTTGGGCATCGGGAAATCGGCCGGGGCCACCCTGACCATCATTCCCGAGGAATTCGGCGAGGGGAAAATAAATTTGCAATATTTGGTGGATACCCTGGTCGGGGCCATCATCAAGCGGCTCAGTTACGGGCGGCAGGATGGCGTGGCCATTATCGCCGAGGGTCTGCTGGATAAGCTGGACAGCGAAGCCTTTAATCAACTGGTGAACATAGAGCGGGATGAGCATGACAATATGCGTTTCGCGGAGATTAATTTTGGCGAGATTCTGAAATTTCATGTACAGGAGCGCTTAAAGAAATTTGGCATTAAAACTACCATCGTGGCCAAGAATATCGGTTATGAACTGCGCTGCGCGGACCCCATTCCCTTCGATATGGAATATTGCCGCGACCTGGGTTACATGGCGGCCAAGTTTTTGTTTGACGGCGGCAACGGCGCGCTCATATCCATGCAGAACAACCATTTTGTTCCCATGTATTTTAAGGATATTCTGGATCCCAAAACCCATAAAATGCGCATACGCATGGTGGATATCGAGTCCGAGTCTTACCGTATTGCCAACCGGTATATGATACGCTTTAAAAAGGATGACTTCGAGGATCCTCATGAAATGGCCAAATACGCGGCCACGGCCAATATATCCCTGAAGGAGTTTGAAAAGCAGTTCGGCTATCTGCTGTCGGATGAAGCCAAGCATATTCCCGCTCCCTCAAAGAGCGACGCAAAAACGACAAAGAAATAAATTTATACAGGATTTGAATGCAAACCATTAAAGCCTTTTTTACATTGACCAAGCCCTCGATCATGTTGTTGGTGATCATCACGGGGGCCACGGCGCTGATCATGGAAGGAAGCCTGTTGCATGATCCCTTCCGGTTTGTTATGGCCCTGTTGGCCATTTATCTTACCGGCGGATCGGCCAATGCGCTTAATCAATGTTTTGAACGTGAGATTGACGCCAAGATGAAAAGAACCGCGGGACGACGCCCCCTGCCCATGCATACCATCGGCGCGGCGCCGGCCTTTGTTTTTTCCATTGGCATCGGCCTGGCGGGCCTGGCCATTTTTTATTACTATTTCAACGCCTATAGTGCTCTGCTGTCGTTGGCGACCATTCTTTTTTACAGCCTTTTTTATACCCTTTACCTTAAGCCCAATACGGTACAGAATATCGTTATTGGCGGTATCGCCGGTTCCATGTCGCCCGTGGGGGCCTGGGTGGCGGCAACGGGGCATATGGCGGTGGACCCCTGGATTCTGTTTTTAATCATCTTTTTATGGACCCCGCCTCATTTTTGGGCCCTGGCCCTGGTCTATAAAGATGATTACCGCATGGCCAGGTTGCCAATGATGCCGGTAATTAAAGGGGATGATTCCACTTACAAACAAATATTAATATATACATGGTTGTTGGTTGCGGCCAGCCTGGCGCTGGTGGTAAATGAACAGTTGGGCTGGGTGTATGTCCTGCTGGCTGTGGCTTTGGGTGTGTTGTATCTGCAAAAAACTTATAAGGTGATGAAGTTGCGCACGGAGACCCAGTTGAAGGGGTTGTTCGGCTACTCGATCATTTACCTGTTCGGTTTATTTGCGGTAATAATCGCCGATAGCCTCATTTAAAGAATTAAAGGTTTGAAATTATAGTTTTCACAAATTATATTAAACGCCGTCGTTTTTTTTCCGAGAGCAAACCTTTAATTTCTGCAATCATACTAATCTAATCATCACGAAAAGTTAAAACCTATAGGAGTTTAGCTTGGCTCAGATATTCTCTAAGAAGGCTAATCTATGGCCTTTATACCTGCTGGTTATCGTCGTAGCCCTTTTGGTGGGGACTACCGGCTTTTTTTGGTATTTCGGTTCGCCGAAGTACACCGATGTGGGCTATCGTCCCACACAACCCGTGGATTATTCCCATAAGCTTCATGCCGGAGACTTGGGGCTGGACTGCCGTTATTGTCATACCACGGTGGAAGTTTCCGCCAAGGCGCTGGTACCGCCCACGGAAACCTGTATGAACTGCCATTCCCTGGTGGGGCTGGACAATCCCAAGCTGGAGCCGGTACGGGCCAGTTGGGAGAGCGGAAAGTCCATCGAATGGACCCGGGTGCATGATTTACCCGACTATGTATTTTTTAACCATAGCGCGCACATAACCGCCGGAGTGGGTTGCGAAAGCTGCCATGGCAATGTGGCCAAGGAGGTTAAAATAATGCAACAAAAAGACCTGAGCATGGGCTGGTGTCTTTCCTGCCACCGCGAGCCGGAGATGCACCTGCGTCGCACCGATCAGGTTACGCAAATGGGCTGGACGCCGCCGGAAGATCAGTTTGAAATTGCCGCGAAAATTATTGCCGATAAAAAAATTAATCCACCAACGGATTGTTCAGGGTGTCATCGATGAGAGAAAATATGAAAGAGAATCAAAAACAGTATTGGCGTAGCCTGGATGAACGGGCTGACACGCCGGAGTTCCGCGAAATTGTGGAACGCGAATTCCCGGAAGGGGCTTCCGAACTTAAGAATCCCGTTACCCGTCGTAACTTTTTAGGACTGATGGGCGCTTCCATTGCCTTTGCCGGTCTGGCCAGTTGTCGCCGCCCGGTGGAGAAAATAGTTCCTTTTGTTAAGGCGCCGGAAAATATGATTCCGGGCGTGCCCAAGTATTATGCCACCACCTTCACCCAGGGCCGTCATGCGCTGGGCGTTCTGGTGGAAAGCCATGAGGGACGTCCCACCAAAATTGAGGGTAACCCGGAGCATCCGGAATCCCTGGGTAAAACCAATATCTTTACCCAGGCCGATGTGCTGAATATGTACGATCCCGACCGGGCCCAGGAGGTTTCGCTCGATGGCGTGCAAAGCACATGGCAGGCTTTTGGCTCATTCTGGAAGGAACAACATGCCGCCTTTAAAAAGGATAAGGGCAGGGGGCTGGCCATTCTTTCCGGTGAATTTGCCTCGCCATCACTGAAAAAACTATATGATCAGCTTAAGAAGGAAATGCCCCTGGCCGCCTGGCATGTTAATGAACCTGTCAGCGAAATGAATATGCATAAGGGGTTAAAGGCAGCCACGGGCAAAAGTGTTCAGGCCTATCCGCACTATGAAAAGGCCCGGGTTGTTCTGTCCATCGATCATGATTTTCTGGGGGCCACGCCCGGCAATGTTTCCGCTAACCGGGGTTTTGCCGAGGGGCGCAGAACGGAAGATGAGCATGACACGATGAACCGCCTGTATATGGTGGAAACCTCCTTTTCCGTTACCGGGGGGATGGCCGATCACCGTAAAAGGCTGACCCAGGGCGGTCTGGAAGTGTTTACCCGTCAGTTAGCCGCGGCGCTTGGCGTTATAGACGATGGGGCCGAGGCCGTAGAGTCTAAATGGATGCATGCCCTGGTGAATGACCTGAAAAAAAATAAAGGCGCATCGCTGGTTGTGGCCGGTCTGCGCCAAGGCGCGGCAACCCATGCGCTTGTCTTTGCCATAAACGAAGTCCTTGGCAATAACGGCGTCACGGTCGATTATTATGATAACCCCGATGTGGTTCTGCAAAGCGAAAGCATTCAGGCGCTTGCCGATAAAATGAAGGCCGGCGAGGTTAAAACGCTGGTCATTTTGGATCGCAATCCGGTGTATACCGCTTCATCGATTGACTTTGCCGGCGCGCTTGGCAAGGTGGAGCATGTGATCGCTCTTTCGTCCTACTGGGATGAAACCGGTCATGCGGCCAACTGGCATATTCCCATGTCCCATTTCCTTGAGTCCTGGGGAGACGCCACGGATGTGCGCGGTAACCGCAGCGTCATTCAGCCATTGATCCAGCCTTTATACAACACGGTAAGCATGACCGCCTTTGTCAATTTTATTGTTACGGGCAACGAGGTCAAAGATTCGGATGTTGTAAAGCAAACCTGGGGCGCCAAGGACAATGACAAAAACTGGCGGCGCATCCTTTACAAGGGATATAGTGCCAGCACACTGAAACCCGTTAAGGTTCGGGCCCGCTCCGGCGCCATTGCCGGTCTGGTAAAAGCCAGCTCTGTTTCCGCCGGAAAACCCTCAACTTCGGCCATGGATGTGGTTATTCAGCCGTCATCTTCCCTGTATGACGGCCGCTATGCCAATAACGGCTGGCTGATGGAGGTTCCCGATCCGGTTACACATCTTAGCTGGGATAACGCCGCGTTGATGAGCACGGCGACCGCCGAAAAGCTGGGTGTGGGTAATGAAGATGTAATTACTTTGTCCGCCGGTGGTAAGGAGTTGGAAATTGCCGTCTCCGTTCTTCCGGGCGTGGCCGATAATGTGATCGCTCTGGAACTGGGTTATGGTCGTCAAAAAGTGGGCCGGATTGCCAATGGCAGCGGCTTTGACGTTTACGGCTTTATGAGCGCGCCGGAGGTTTACAGCCTTTCCGGCGTCAGCGTAAGTAAAACCGGCCGTAGCTATCCCCTGGCCAATACACAGGATCATAACTCCATGGAAGGCCGGCCGATCATTCTTGAGGCTGATCTGGAAGAGTACCGCAAGGAACCGGAATTCGCCAAGGAAGCCGTTGAGCATCCGCCGCTGGTTTCCCTATGGGATGAAAGAAAATATGATCACGGTTATCAATGGGGCATGACCATCGACCTTTCCACCTGTTCGGGTTGTAATACCTGCGTGGTGGCCTGCCAGGCGGAAAACAATATTCCCATTATCGGCAAGGAAGAGGTAAAAAAAGGACGGGAGATGCACTGGATACGTCTCGATCGCTACTTTAAGGGCGATCCCGACAACCCGGATATGCTTTTTCAGCCCCTGGGCTGCCAGCATTGCGAAAACGCGCCCTGCGAGCAGGTGTGTCCCGTTCAGGCGACCCTGCATGATGAGGAAGGATTGAACGTGATGACCTATAACCGCTGTGTCGGTACGCGTTATTGCGCCAATAACTGCCCCTATAAGGTACGTCGCTTTAACTTTTTCAACTTTACCAACTCCTATCCGGAAACCATAAAAATGGTGCAAAATCCGGATGTTACGGTGCGTTTCCGCGGTGTTATGGAAAAATGTACCTACTGTACGCAACGGATTCAGGAGGCCAAAATAAACGCCAAGAACGAAGGCCGAATCGTGGCCGATGGCGAAATACAGACCGCCTGCCAGCAGGCCTGCCCGGCGGATTCCATTGTCTTTGGCAATATTCTTGATCCCGAAAGCCGCGTGGCAAAACTGAAAAAGCAAAATCGTGAATATAAGCTGCTTGTGGAATTGAATATTAAACCGCGTACCTCCTTCCTGGCACGGATTAAAAATCCCAACCCGGAAATGGAAACAGTCGCATAAAGTAAACTATTAAACAAAAAGTAAGGTCTTATGAGTAAAGAAGTCGATGCTGGATATGATTATCAGGTTCCTCTGATTACAGGAAATCAGACGTTTTCTTCCATAACCGATAAGATTTCCTCCATAGTTGAATCAAAAACCTCAAAGGAATGGGCGCTCTTGTTTGGACTGGCCAGTTCCCTGATGATGGTTTTACTGGGTTCCATAGGATATCTGATCTGGGAAGGTATTGGAATCTGGGGGGTAAACAACCCCGTCGGTTGGGGCTGGGCCATTGTCAACTTTGTATTTTGGGTTGGTATTGGTCACGCCGGAACATTAATTTCCGCCGTTCTCTTTTTGTTCAGACAAAAATGGCGTACTTCCATTAACCGTTTTGCCGAGGCCATGACTATTTTCGCGGTTATCTGCGCCCTGGTATTTCCGGGAATTCATGTCGGCCGTGTTTGGGCGGTATACTACTTCTTCCCCATACCCAATCAGATGGATATGTGGCCGAACTTCCGCAGCCCGCTTTTATGGGACTTTTTTGCGGTAGGCACCTATTTTACGGTTTCATTGCTGTTCTGGTATACCGGACTGGTACCGGATTTGGCCACCTTGCGCGACCGCGCCAAAACGGCTATCCGCAAAAAAGTGCTGGCCATATTTGCCCTGGGCTGGCGCGGCGGTAACAAGCAGTGGAAACATTATGAACTGGCCTATCTCCTTTTGGCCGGTTTGTCCACGCCGCTGGTGCTTTCCGTGCATAGTGTGGTAAGTACGGACTTTGCCACGGCGGTAATACCGGGATGGCATACAACCATCTTTCCGCCCTATTTTGTGGCGGGCGCCATCTTTTCCGGTTTTGCCATGGTAATGACCCTGGCGCTGATCGCCCGGCGTATTTATCATCTTGAGCATATTCTTACACTGACTCATCTTGATAATATGAACAAAATCATACTGACAACCGGTATGATGGTCGGCTATGCCTACAGCATGGAGTTCTTTATTGCCTGGTACAGCGGCAACCCCTATGAATCCTTTATTTTTGTACAGCGGGCCTTTGGCCAGTATGCCTGGGCCTACTGGACGATGATCACCTGTAACGTGTTTATTCCGCAGATTTTCTGGAGCCGTAAAATGCGGCGCAGCATTCCGGTGATGTTTGTTGTTTCCATTTTTGTAAACATCGGTATGTGGTTCGAACGTTTTGTTATCATCGCCACATCGTTGTCGCAGGATTTTCTTCCTTCCAGTTGGGACTATTTTTCACCGACGATATGGGACGTATCGCTTCTGGTAGGCTCGTTCGGGTTATTCTTTACCCTGTTTTTACTATTCATTCGTCACTTGCCCATGGTCGCCATGGCTGAAATAAAAGGAGTGCTTCCCCAAGCAGACCCTCATCATGCGCATGAAGGAGAGACACACTAATGGAAAAACAGAAAAAAGCTCTCGCGGTTCTGGCGGAATTTAAAGACCCCGCGGATTTAATCCATGCCGCCGAAAAAGTAAACGAAGCGGGCTATAAAGCCTTTGACTGCCACTCGCCCTTTCCCATACACGGGATGGATGACGCCATGGGTGAAAAACGCTCCCCCCTGGGCTGGATAGTGGGTACGGTTGCCTTTACGGCCTTTATTGGCATGATGGCCTTTCAGGGTTGGACCTCGGCGATAGACTATCCGCTGGTTCTTTCCGGTAAACCCCTGTTCAGTTATCAAACTTTTGGCGTGGCCAGTTGGGCGGTCATGGTGCTCTCCTCGGCCATTACGGCCGTGGTAGCCATGCTGGCTCTCAACGGTTTGCCCCGCCTGCATCATCCGCTGTTTTACTCGGATAACTTTAGCAAATTCTCGGATGATGGTTTCTTTGTGAGTATCGAGGCCAGGGACCCGCTTTTTCATAAGGAAAAGACACAGCAGTTCCTGGAGTCAATCGGTGGTACAAATATAGAGTTATTGGAAGAATAACATGATGAAGGATAATGTAGTGAAACAACATATAAGATATTCATGGCTTATCTATGCGCTTATGGCGATGCTCTCGGTAACCTTTATGAGCTGTATGCGCGGAAAACCTTCCGAAAAGCCGCCCATACATCTTAATCCCAATATGGATGACCAGGCCCGTTATGACGCCATGGAGGCCAGCCCGTTTTTTGCCGACGGACGCGAAATGCGCCTGCCGCCGGAAGGCACCGTGGCCCGGGATGACTTCCATGAAAACGATGCCTTTTTTTATGGCAAGGATGATAAGGGCAATTTTGTAAAGCGTATTCCCGTGGCTGTTACCGAAGCCCTGATGCAACGTGGACAGGAACGCTATAATATTTATTGCGCTCCGTGCCATAGCCGGGCCGGTGATGGCAACGGTATTGTACCCAAAAGGGGCTTTCTGAAGCCGCCGTCTTTTCATCAGCAAAATATTGTTGACTATCCGGACGGCAAGATTTTTGATATTATCAGCAATGGCATTCGTAATATGCCTGCCTACCGTAAGCAGATATTTAACGTTAATGATCGTTGGGCCATCGTGGCTTATGTCAGGGCCCTGCAACGTACGCAAAATGCAAAACTGGCCGATATTCCGGCAGATAAAGTTAACCAGCTAAAGTAAGAGAAAACACTATGAACTTTGATTCATCCCAATATAAATTTACACAAGCGGGTTCTATTGGAAAAATTTCCATGATCGTCGGTATTGTTATGCTGGCAGTCAGCGCCTTTGGCTATGTGACCGATTCCAAACAATTTTTCGAGGCCTATCTGATTGGCTATATTTTTTGGCTTTCCCTGGCCCTGGGTGGTTTGTTTTTTACACTAATCAACCATCTTTTTGGCAGTGAATGGAATATTGTAATGCGGCGGATTTCAGAAGCGCTGATGCAAACCTTTCCGCTTTTGGCTGTTTTGTTTATCCCTCTGTTGTTTGGCATGCATGACCTCTATCACTGGACCCATGAAGACGTTGTGGCTACCGACAAGGTTCTTTTGGCAAAATCCGGTTATTTGAACACCAGCTTTTTTACCATTCGTATTGTTATCTATTTTGCTTTATGGATATTTATGAGCCGGGTGATGTACCGCATGTCCCTCAAACAGGATACGGAGCCTTCCGAGGAGCTGATCATGTCCATGCGCCGCCTCAGCGCGCCGTTCATGATAATTTTCGCCCTCTCGTCCACCTTTGCTTCCTTTGATATTTTGATGTCGCTGGAGCCGCATTGGTACTCAACCATTTACGGCGTCTATTTCTTTGGCGGCAACTTTTTGGCCGTGATCACCTTTACCATACTCTTTGCTAATTTTCTTAGAAAAAAAGGCATACTTGAAAATATTATTACCGTTGAACATTATCAGGACCTGGGTAAGCTTTTGTTTGCCTTTTTAGTTTTTTGGGGCTACATAGGCTTCTCCCAATACTTTTTAATGTGGTATGCCAACATTCCCGAGGAAACCATCTATTATGTGGAACGGTGGGAAGGCGACTGGAAGATCATCACCATGCTTCTGGTGTTGGGCCATTTTCTGCTGCCCTTTCTGGCAATCCTGCCGCGCATGGCCAAGCGTAATGTTACCTGGCTGAGCGTGGTGGCTCTTTGGGTGCTGGTAATGCACTTCTTTGATTTGTATTGGCTCACGGCGCCGACTTTTTATGCCGGAGAGACTCCCTTTTCCTGGATGATATTTTCCGTACTCATCGGCGTGGGGGGGCTGTTCCTGTGGAACTTCTGGTCCACATTTACCGCCAACCCCATTGTTCCGGCCAATGACCGGCGTTTTGAGGCGTCCGTTCATTTTAAAAATGTGTAATCAAACATAAAGAAAGAGTATTATGAGTAGTGCTGTTAGCTATGAAAAGAACGATGTAAATGTAAAAGTAATGGGTATCATCGCCGTTTTATTGGTCGTTCTTATTGCCGGTTTTGTGATTTTACTGGATGACTACTTTGTGTATAATGTGGAAAAGGTTGAAGTCCGCGAGGAACGGCCCAATCCGGAACTCATATCCATCCGGCAACAGGCCGACGAACAACTTAGCGGATACGGCATTGTAGACAAGGAAAAAGGACTTTATAAGATTCCGATCGATCAGGCCATGAAAGTGGTTATTTCGGAGTATGCTCATTGATTTTTGCGAGGAATATAGCTTTTTTGTTGCTGGGCTTCTCCCTGGCTTTCGGGCAAAGGGTGAGAAACGATGTCCGGGAACTGAAAAAGATTGGCGTGGATGAACATCTGGGTGAGTTTATTCCCCTGGACGTCCCCGTTATTACAACCAACGGAGACACTGTTCTTCTGGGCAGTATGTTCCAAACCGGGAAACCTGTTCTTTTTACATTGGCTTATTATGAGTGTCCCATGCTGTGTTCCATGGTGCTGGACGGGGTTTCGCAGAGCATCAATAATTTAAACTGGGAGTCGGAAAACCGCTATCAGGTAATAACGGTGAGCATAGACCCCGGGGAAACTCCAAAAATAGCCGGGGAAAAACGGGAAAAATATTTAAACAGATCGGTAGATGCGAGCCTGAAATACAACTGGTCGTTTTTTACCGCGCCCCAGAGTACAATCGACACCTTATCCCATGCTCTGGGATTCCAATACTACTATGTGGAAGAACAGGATGAGTTCGCGCATCCGGCGGTGGTTTTTATCCTTTCCCCGGAAGGGAAAATATCGCGTTACCTTTATGGTTTAAATTATGAACCCAAGGACTTGAAATTTTCACTTATGGAGGCGTCCGAAGGCAAAATAGGTAACACTCTGGAACAATTGATATTGTTCTGTTACCATTATGATGCTACCGAAAATACCTATGTACTGTTTGCCCGGAATATAATGCGCCTTGGCGGTGTGATAACCATGGTGTTGTTAGGGGCCTTTCTTTTCTTCTACTGGAAAAGAGAACGCAAATTGAAATTGGCAAAATTAAATTAAGAAAAGGACAATAGTTGTATGGATCCAAATGGTTCTTTAATCTTCCCGTCGCAGGTTTCGACCATTGCGCCCGAAGTAGACGCCCTGTTTGATTTTATCCTTTACCTATCCATCATCTTTTTTATCCTCGTTGTGGGGGGGACTTTCTATTTCGCCTGGAAATACCGAAAAAAGGGTGAGGATACCTTTACCAAGGATTTATCCCATAATAACATGCTGGAAGTTCTGTGGACGGTTATTCCCACGATTCTGGTTTTTATCATTTTCGTATGGGGTTTTAAGTCCTATATGAAAATGACTATTCCGCCCGATACGTCCATGGAGATTAAGGTAACCGGACAAAAATGGTTCTGGACCTTTAATTATGCCGAAGGGGCTACCACTACCAATGAACTGGTTGTTCCGGTAAATCAGCCGGTAAAGCTGCTGATGTCTTCCAATGATGTTATACACAGCTTTTATGTGCCCAATTTCAGAACAAAAATGGATGTATTGCCCAACAGATATACCCAGCTTTGGTTTGAAGCCACGGAAACCGGAGAATATAACCTCTTTTGTACGGAATACTGCGGCAAGGGGCATTCGGAAATGATTGGCAAGGTTAAGGTTTTAACCCGGGCGGACTATGATGCCTGGCTGGCGGGCGCGGGTAATGCCGGCGCCAACATGAAGCCGGAAGAATTCGGGGCAAAGCTTTATAAGGATAAGGCCTGCTTCACCTGCCACTCCATCGACGGTTCACCGCTGGTTGGACCTTCCTTTAAGGGACTTTTCGGACGTACGGAGAAAATGACCGACGGCTCGGAAGCCACCGCGGATGAAAACTATATCCGTGAATCGATACTTGAACCTCAGGCCAAGGTTGTGCAGGGCTTTCAGCCGATAATGCCGACCTATCAGGGTGTGCTTAAAGATGAAGAGATCGATGCCCTGATCGCCTACTTTAAAACATTGAAATAGAAAAACTGAAAGGAAAAATGGCATGAGTGTAGCAACTACAGCCAATTATCTAAACGCGGAGAAAGGGATTAAGTCCTGGTTGTTTACGCTGGATCACAAGCGTATCGGCCTGATGTACCTTTTTGCCGTGATGACTTCTTTTTTCCTCGGTGGAGTTTTTGCTCTTCTCATCCGATTGGAGCTGCTTCATCCCGGGCAGGATTTTTTTACGGCCGATACCTACAATCAACTGTTTACCCTGCATGGCGCCGTAATGATATTCCTGTTTATCATCCCGGCCATCCCGGCGGCTTTGGGTAACTTTGTGTTGCCGCTTATGTTGGGGGCCAAGGATGTGGCTTTTCCCAGGCTGAACCTGGCGTCCTTTTACATTTATGTGGTCGGGGCCCTGTTCGCCTTATACAGCATTGTTGCCGGGGCGGTGGATACGGGATGGACGTTTTACACACCCTATTCCACAACCACGTCAACGTCGGTTATATCCATGACCATGGGAGCCTTTATTTTAGGTTTCTCATCAATTTTTACCGGTGTGAATTTTATTGCCACCATCCATAAAATGCGCGCGCCGGGAATGACCTGGTTTAAAATGCCTCTGATGGTCTGGGCCCTTTATGCCACCTCCATCATACAGGTATTGGCCACGCCGGTTTTAGGCATTACCCTGTTATTGCTCGTTATTGAGCGCACGGTGGGAATCGGTATCTTTGATCCGGCCATGGGCGGCGATCCGGTATTGTTTCAGCACTTTTTCTGGTTCTACTCGCATCCCGCCGTATATATTATGGTATTGCCGGGAATGGGTATAATCAGTGAACTTGTCGCTACCTTTTCCAAGAAAAAAATCTTTGGCTATAAACTGATCGCCTATTCTTCGTTGGGGATCGCCCTGATCAGTTTTCTGGTATGGGGACATCATATGTTCACCAGCGGACAGTCGGAGTTCTCGTCGATGGTCTTTTCCTTTTTGACCTTCTTTGTGGGCATTCCCTCGGGCATTAAAATGTTCAACTGGCTGGCCACCATGTATAAGGGCCGCATCACCTTTGAAGCGCCCATGCTTTATACCATTGCCTTTATGTTCCTGTTTGCCATTGGCGGCTTTACAGGCATAATGCTGGGCGCCATCTCCATCGATATACATATGCATGACACCTATTTTGTGGTGGCCCACTTCCATTATACCATGATGGGGGGAACGGTTATCGCCTTTTTGGGCGGTCTGCATTACTGGTGGCCTAAAATATGGGGACGCATGTACAACGAAAAATTGGCCAGGGTAGCCTGGGCTTTTATTTTTGTTGGCTTTAATGTAACCTTTTTTACCCAGTTCTTTTTGGGTGCCCAGGGCATGCCGCGTCGCTATTACAACTATCTGGATCAGTACCAGCCGCTTCATATGTATTCCACATACGGCTCCTGGATGCTGGGCGTCGGTTTTCTGATCATGGCCTATTATCTCATCTATTCCATTTACAAAGGTCCCAAGGCTCCAAACAACCCCTGGGGCGCCCTGAGCATGGAATGGCAAACGACTTCGCCGCCTATTCAGCATAACTTTGAAGATCAGCCCGTGCTGGAGCATGAGCCCTATGACTATGATACACGCATGGTGGTGAATGACGAATTGATCAAAAAAGAAGATGTAAAAGAAAAAGAAGATATTAACGTTTAATATAAAGCGGGAAAGTATGGAACAAGCAGAAAAACATCCGTCCTATTTGCAGCATCACTTTGCTGATATGGCACAACAAACCGATGCGGCCAAGCTCGGTATGTGGGTCTTCCTGGTAACGGAAGTACTCCTTTTTGGCGGCTTATTTGGTTTTTATACTTTTTTTCGTGCCTGGTATCCGGAAATGTTTATGGAAGCCCATAAATATCTGGATGTGACCATGGGTACAACCAATACCTTTGTACTTATTACCAGTTCTCTGACCATGGCGCTGGCCATACGGGCCATGCAGCTTGGAAAAAAGAAGCAAACCATTGCCTATCTGGCCGGCACGCTCTTTTTTGCCGCCGTCTTTCTGGTTATCAAGTATTTTGAATACAGCCATAAATTCCACATGGGTATGCTGCCCGGCAAGTTTTATACCTTTGATGGTATTCAGGCCGCCAATCCGCATATCTTCTTCAGCGTCTATTTTACGATGACGGGATTGCACGGTATTCACGTGATCATTGGCATGATCATCATTACCTGGGTAATGATTCGCACCATGCGCGATGAATTTTCACCGGAATATTACAACCCGATCGAATTGACCGGTTTGTACTGGCACCTGGTGGATCTTATCTGGATTTTCCTTTTCCCACTTTTATATTTGATAGGATAAAGATATGGAACAACATAACACAGCAACTCCGCATGTTTTACCGTTAAGCCTCTATTTTACAGTGGCAGGAACCTTATTTGTGTTAACAGGCATAACCGTGGCCGTTTCCTTTGTTCACTTTGGTGAGTTTAATATTATCGTGGCCATGTTAATTGCAACGGTAAAGGCCAGCCTGGTGGCCCTTTACTTTATGCACCTGAAATATGACAACAAACTGTTCATGGCCGTTTTTCTTTCATCGTTGATCTTTTTGGGTCTGTTTTTAACCCTGACCATGACCGACACCATGCATCGTGGTGATATTGATCCGATCAAGGAACACCCGATAAAAAAAGAAGCGATTATTTATGATAAGTAGTCTTGTTTAACGCGACTACTTTTTCGAATAAGTATTTAAAGGCCGTATTTTTGCGAATACGGCCTTTTTTTTTAGAAAATCATATCAATAGATGTTAACTTTACCCCACATGAAAATAGAGGGAAATCTTTATGAAAAGTTTAAAAATAATCTTTCCGTTGACCGCGATAATTATTGCCATTGCGCTTTTTATGTATGTGCGCTCCCGGATAGGGGAGAGCAAAAGTTTACCGGAGTTGTATGAAGTCCCCGCTTTTTCCTATACGGACCAATTTGAGGAAAAGGTAGATAAAGATGTATTTAAAAACCGTATTTCTGTTGTGGACTTTGTATTCACAAATTGTCCGGGGCTGTGCCCGATGATGGCCAGTCGCATGACGGTTTTTTATAATGACTACAAGAATGATCCGCTTGTTCAGTTTGTCAGTTTTAGCGTTGATCCGGCCAGGGATTCCCTTAAAGCTATTCAGGATTACGCGCAACGTTATGACGTTCAGGACAGGCGCTGGCTGTTTTTGCGCACGGACAGTACCATAAATGAATTTTATGAACATGGCTTTAAACTGGGGGGCGAGCTGCCACGCGGCCATAGCGCGGCCTTTGTTTTGGTGGACGGCAATGGTATCATTCGCGGTTATTTTGACAGCAACCTGCCTTCGGAGTTGAAAATGCTTAACGAGGCCATTCAACGTCTGAAGGAAGAATATTGATGGCTGTCGAAAATCTTTCAACACTGAATGCCGCTTTAAACGGTATTAGTTTCTTTTTACTGATATACGGCTATTATCTGATTAAAAAAAAGGACAAGGCGGCCCATAAAAAGATAATGCTTACGGCAACTTCGGTCTCCGTTCTTTTTTTAATCAGTTACCTTATTTATCACTATTATGTGGGTTCGGTGCCCTATCCTCACCATGACTGGACACGTTATCTCTATTTTGCCATTCTGATACCGCATGTCATTCTGGCGGCGTTGAACGTGCCTTTTATTGTTATTTTACTGTTTTATGCCTTTAAAGGCCTGGAGCCTAAACATAAAAAGCTGGCCCATTTTGTTTGGCCGGTGTGGCTGTTTGTAAGCATTTCCGGCGTTATCATTTACGGCATGTTATATCATCTATGATTTACAGAGCATTAATCAGGCCTCTTCTGTTCCGCTTTGAGGCCG
This sequence comes from Calditrichia bacterium, assembly GCA_027006055.1. Taxonomy (GTDB): domain Bacteria; phylum Calditrichota; class Calditrichia; order Calditrichales; family J004; genus J004. The sequence continues at coordinate 22,685 of JALTKX010000002.1, forward strand.
AAACGATCCATGAGCATGTCAACTCGATATTGGATTATAAGGCGGTTCAGTCCTTTTTTCGTTTCCTTTCCGTTGAAAAATACAACCAACCTAAAACCGTCATGGGCTTAAAGTTTCCCAATCCATTGGGGCTGGCCGCCGGTTTTGATAAAAATGCGGAACATATACCGGGGCTCTCTTCCCTGGGCTTTGGATTTATTGAAATCGGAACGGTGACGCCGCGCCCACAGGAGGGAAACGCCCGGCCACGACTTTTTCGCCTGCCACAAGACCGGGCTATCATTAACCGCATGGGTTTCAACAACAAGGGGGTGGCCTATGCCCTGGAGCGTTTAAAAGCTAACGCCGGGGCAACCATTATTGGCGGAAACATAGGCAAAAACAAAACAACGGCGAATAAACGGGCCGTTGACGATTATCTGTATAGTTTTAAAACCCTCTGTGAGTATGTGGACTATTTTACCGTCAATGTCAGTTCCCCCAATACGCCTAACCTGAGGGCCTTGCAGGACAAAGAGGCCTTGCATACAATTCTGAACAGTCTGCAGGATGTTAACCAGGGGAGTCGCAGGCCGAAACCCATATTGTTAAAAATAGCGCCGGATATGTCCGGAAGCGCGCTTGATGAAATTCTGGAAGTAACCGAAGAAAATGCCATCGACGGCATTATCGCCACAAACACCACCGTAAGGCGGGAAGGGCTTAAAGGCAAAAACAGGGAACAGAGCGGCGGGTTAAGCGGAAAGCCGTTGTTTGAGCCGTCTACGGAATTTGTACGCTATATAAAAAAACATAGCGATCTTGTTGTGGTGGGCGTGGGCGGCATCTTTTCCGGGCAGGATGCCCGGGAAAAAATAAAGGCCGGCGCGGACCTGCTACAGATCTACACCGGCCTGATATATCAGGGGCCTTTTCTGATTCATAGAATCCTAAAAGCACTCTACGAGGCGGATATCAATAAATAATTTCCTGCCAGCGTCCTCCGGCCTTTAGTTCCGCCTTTCTGCGTTTCCACTCTTCCTCGGAACCTAATATTGTGGCAAAGGCTTTATCCAACAGATGCTCGATCTTTTCATATCCGGCAACATAAATGCGTGTTTTCGGCTTGTTCAACATGCCTAATATCTCTTCGGAACGTTGTTCCAGGGCGTAATCCAGCGCGATGGGGTCGGACCAATGCGGACGCGGGCTTAGTGCTTCAAAGGCTTCAAAGGTCTCCTCGTCATAGTAATTGGCAAAGTCATTCTTTTTATTGTTCATATAAACCAGTTCCAGGCCGCTGCGGGCTCCGTAGAACAGCCGTACCTTGCCCTTCCAGCCTTTTACATTTTTATACAGGTGTTTCACAAAGGCGCGAAAAGGAGCGATACCGGTCCCCATGCCGATTAAAATCAGGTCTGTGTTTTTATCCTCGGGTACATCGAAGGGCAGGCCAAAGGGGCCGGTGATGGTAATGACGTCGCCTTCCTTGCGGTCGCACAAATAATTGGAGGCGATACCATTGAATTTTTCACCGCTAAAATCATCAATGTAAAAACACCGTTTAACCAGAATTTTAACCTGGTATTTGCCGCCCTTTTTCACGGGCAGGTCGGCAATGCTGTAAAGACGGTGATGCCAATGAAGACCGAAGTTATCATCACCCTTAACCAGGACGCCGATGCTTTGGCCGGGTTTAAGTTCAATACCTTTGGTGTCCACCTCCAGTTGCAGTTCACGGATTTCCTCTGTATCCTCCGGGGTAAGCCGGGTGGATTTTTTTACGATTGCCGTAAGCTGTACATCGGTGTTGTAATCAGTTAAATAGGCCATGATGTCCTCCATTGTGGTCTTAATAAATTCATGTTTAATGTCACCCGCCCAGTCCGGCGAATCCCATAAAAGTTAAGGAAAGTATGCCGCCGACGAGTAGTGTCAGGGCAACCCCCTTGGCAATAACGGGTACTTCGGCAAAATCAAGCTTTTCCCGAAGCCCGGCCATCAGCACGAGAGCCAGTGTAAAGCCAATTCCCGCGCCAAGGGCAAAAACAAAGCTTTCAATAAAATTATAGCCTTTATTGGTTTGAAAAAGGGCCAACCCCAAAATGGCGCAGTTCGTGGTTATCAAAGGCAAAAAGATACCCAGGGCCTTAAACAGGCTGGGGCTGAATCTTTTTATAAACATTTCTACCAGTTGCACGGTTGAGGCGATAACCACAATATACGAAATCAATTGCAGGAAGGGGGCGTCTACCCAAATTAAAAAGGCATGGATGCCATAGGCGGCCATGGAGCTGATCAGCATGACAAAGATCACGGCCATACCCATGCGGAAAGCGGTGCTCAACTTGCCGGACACGCCCAAAAAGGGACAGATACCGAGGAAGTAGGCCAGAACAAAGTTGTTGATTAAACTGGCGTTTAAAAAGATAAACCAGAGGGATTCGGTTTTCATATCAGCACCTCCTCGCGGCTTTGCTCGGGTTGAGTTTCTTTTTTACGCAGCTTCAGACCGTTAAAAAGAAGCAGCCAGGCGGCCAGGGCAAAAAAGCCGCCGCTGGGCAGTATCATAATCACCCAATCCTGAAAACTGTCGGCAAAAAGGGAGACGCCGAACAGGCTGCCGCTGCCAAGGATTTCGCGTATAAAACCTAAAAGAAGTAAGGCAAAGGTAAAACCGACCCCCATGCCGAGACCATCCATAAAAGAGGCCCAGACGCCGTTTTTAGAGGCGAAGGCTTCCGCGCGCCCCAGGATGATGCAGTTTACCACGATCAGCGGTATAAAGGCCCCCAGGGCCTTATGCACATCCAGGCTGATGGCCTGGATGACATAGTCGGCCACGGTAACAAAGGTGGCGATGATCAGGATATAGGTGGCAATGCGCACCTGTTTGGGGATTACATTCCGTAAGGATGACACCAAAATATTGGACATAACCAAAACAAACAGCGTGGCCAGGCCCATGGCCATGGCATTGGTCGCCGAATTGGTAACCGCCAGCGTGGGACACATACCCAGTACCTGTACCAATACGGGGTTCTCCCGCCAGAGTCCTTTTATAAATTCATCCGTGCTCAGGCCGTCTCCCTGAGGAAAGTGAAAGTAGGCGGCCAATTTTCCCTTGGGTTTAGATTCCATGTTACTTTGTCCTCAATTCGTCTATATGGGCTTTGATGATCGGCGCCCAGAATTGCGCGCTGTGATTTAAAATGGCGCCAACCGCCTTGGAGGAGATCGTTGCGCCGGTAATGGCGTCGATTTCCCAGGGCTTGCTTTTTGTTCCGTGTTTGACCGTTTGAATGGCGTGTTCCAGCTTTTTACCGCTGTTATCCAGCCGGGCGGCCAGGGCTTTAAAGTTCTCCTGAAAACCGGGATCGGAAGAAATCTTATCGCCCAGTCCGGGGGTTTCCCTGCTGTCCAGCACATAAAAGCCGATGATGATCTCTTTTTCGGGATCAAAACCATACAATACCTGTATGGCGTCCTGAAATCCCTGCCCCCTGGCTTCAATAGCGATACCCACCAGAAGGCCGTCACCGTCCAGACCGGCATAAATAACATCCTTTAGGCTATGATCGGAAGGATCGGCCTCGGAAAATTTTTGGCCGTCCCACTGAAAGTTTTTACGGGTTTGCGCCCCGGGTAAAACTTTGTAGATCGCTTTTTCCAGAGCCTCGGCCTTATTTTTAGTAATTACGGGCAGGGTGGTCTGATACGTGACCACAATGGCCAGGGCGCAAAGTATGCCTATGCCTACCATGGCCTGAAACATCTTAAAGCTGCCCACCTCTGTTTTGGCTTTTTCCATCGTTTCCTCTGTCATGACTTGCTCCATTGTTTACCGGTACCGTAAACCCTGGGCCGGATCAGGTTGTCGATATGCGGGCTGACGGCATTGCCGAACAGGATGGCGTACATAACCCCTTCCGGCAAACCGCCCCAAACGCGGATTACATAAATCATTATGCCTATAATTATGCCGTAAACCGTGGCGCCTAACGGGGTGATCGGGGAAGCGACCATGTCCGTGGCCATGAAAACCGCTCCCAACATCAATCCGCCGGAAAATAACATAAACAGCCCGGTGGGATAGATATCCGGGTTGCTCCAGTGTAACACCGTGCTTATAAGGTATACGGTGCCCAGCAGGGCCAGCGGAATCCGCCAGTTCATCATCTTGCGCGAGATAAGGTACAGGCCGCCCAGGGCGATAAGCAGGGCGCTGGTTTCGCCGGTGGAACCGGAGGTCATGCCCATTAGCAGGCTGTAGGTGTCGGTGGCCCGGTGTTCAAATTTCATAAGCGACAGAGGCGTCGCGCCGGAGGTGATGTCGTAGACCGGCTTCAGAAAGGGCAGGGTCAGGGTGGAAGAGGGAATATGGCTGAAGCGGTCGGGCAGAAAGGGCGCCATCCAGGTGGTGATGGCCACGGGAAAGGCCGCTTGAATAAAGGCGCGGCCCACCAGCGCGGGATTGAAAACATTGTATCCCAGACCGCCGAAAATGAACTTACCCAGGGCCACGGCAATCACACCGCCCACGAAAACCATCCACAAGGGCAGATGCGGCGGCAGGGTCAAGCCGTACAGCAGCGCCGTGATGGTTATCGACCAGTCGCCCAGGGGCGATTCTTTGCCAATCCAGTGGTTTAACAGGTGTTCCGTGAGTAAACAGGCGATCAGGGCTGTAATCAGCAATAAAAGCGCGCTGAGCCCAAAGGTGTATACCGCGTATGCGGCAATGGGCAAAAGGGCGTAAACCACATTACGCATAATTTGCTCCGTGCTGTTACCACTGACGATATGTGGCGATGTGCCTATATGTAAAGTTTTCTTAAACATGGGGTGCCTTAGCCTTCTCGTTACGTAAAACCAGTTTGGACATCCTGAAGTATTGAACCAGCGGGATGTGAGACGGACAGACATAGGTGCAACTACCGCATTCAAAACAATCCATCAGATTGTAGTCGGAGGCCATGGTGTGATACTCCTTGAATTTGGCCAGAATACCCAGCCTGGAGGGATTCAGGAAAAGGGGACAGGCATCCACGCAGGCGCCGCAATGAATGCAGGGGTAAATCTTTTGATCTTTCTTCCGGGCCTCTTCGTCGCGAAAGGCGACGATGCCGGAGGTGCCCTTGGTTACGGGAATATCCAGGCTGGAAACGGCGGTGCCCATCATCGGGCCGCCCATAAAAACGCGATTGATATCTTCCTCGGCGCCGGCCTGTTCCAAAATGTAGCGCAGCGGCGTGCCGATGGGAATCCAATAGTTGCCCTTTTTTCTTATGCCCGGCCCGGTAATGGTGATCACCCGCTCCTGAATGCCGCGACCGTGGGGCAGCAGCCGTCCGATTTCCGCCGTGGTGGCCACATTAACCACAACCGCGTGTACATCGATGGGCAGGCCGCCCGAAGGTACCTCGCGCCCGAGAATGGCGGTGATCAGCATTTTCTCAGCGCCCTGCGGATATTTTACCTCCGCCACCTGCACGCTTAACGGGAGGTCGGGAGGCAGATGCTTACGCAGGTTTTCCGCCGCGTCCGGTTTATTGCTTTCTATGCCGATAACGGCGCGGGCGGCGCCGGTGGCCTTAAGCAGATAGCGCACCCCCATAATGATATCCGGGGCCTGTTCCAGCATGACCCGGTGATCGGTCGTCAGGTAGGGTTCGCATTCGGCGCCGTTGATGATCAGTGTGTCGGCATGTTTGCCTTCGGGTATTTTCAGCTTAACATGGGTGGGAAAAGCAGCGCCGCCCAGGCCGACAATACCGGCATTCTGAATGGCGGCGATGATCTCCTCCGGCGTGGCGCTTTCCACTTTAACCGGTTTCCCTTCCAGCACCTCCTGTGAAGAGCCGGGAAAGGGCTCCAGAAAAATACCCGGAACCATCTTGCCGGAAATACTGGGAACGCGGCCAATTTTTTTAATCACGCCGGAAGCGGGGGCGTGCATGGGCACGGAGACAAAACCATCCGCCCGGGCCAGCAACTGTCCCCGGGTAACTTCCTGTCCCTCGCTGACAACGGGAACGGACGGTTTGCCGATGTGCTGGGCCAGGGGAACGATCATAACCGGTGCAAAGGGGAAATGCCGTATGGGCTTGTCCCGTGTATCCTCCTTAAATTGGGGCGGATGTATACCGTGTTTGAATGTCGGATTCTTTTTCAGTAAGTCGAATAACATGTCATTTCCGATGGTTTGGGTGACGTCCGGCCGAATCCGTGATTCCGCCAAACAGTCTCTTCTCTTTATAAAATGGCGGAGCCGTTGCCGACCCCGCCCGGAGTCACTGTTTAATTGAACTTCTCACCGCGTTCAATCCATTTATCAATATCCTTTTCGGAACGATCCGCCGGTGTTCCCGGATGGATCACCTGTGCCGTACAACGCTCCGCGGCCTTGACGATATCGCTGTAGGGGCCGCCCTTGGGATCTTTGACATAAGCCTTGTGATCCTTGTTATAGGCAAAGATTTTATTGTTGATGTTCATGCATTCATCGCAGGCGGTACAGTCATCGCTGT
>JALTKX010000003.1 GCA_027006055.1 Calditrichia bacterium
CGGTATTGCTGGTGGTTAACTCCGTGTGCGGTTGTGCCGCGGGCAGCGCGCGTCCGGCCGTCAACCTGGCCGTGGCGCATAACATTCGCCCCGATAAGCTGGTCACGGTATTTGCCGGCGTGGATCGCGAGGCTACCGAAAAAGCCCGTTCCTATATCCTGGGTTATCCCCCATCATCGCCTTCCATGGCTTTGTTCAAGGACGGCCAACTGGTGCATCATGTGCCGCGCATGGCTATCGAGGGCTATTCCGCGGAACAGATTGCAGGCAATCTGATCGAAGCCTTTGAACAACATTGTAAGTAGGGATGAACATGTTTGAAAATTTTAGCGACCGGGCCCGTTTATGGGCCTATGGTTTTGAGGTACGTCTGACGCCCGCCCAAAGGGATGTGGTGGAAGAGGCCCTGCGCCGTTTTGTGGAAAACTGGCAGGTACACGGCAAGCCGGTTAAGGGTGATTTTATCATCCTTGAGAACCAGATTGCCCTGTTGGTAACCGATGACGACGTATCCGGCTGCTCCATAGACAGTAGTGTGGCTGTTTTTAAGGAGATAAATATGACCCATGGCTGGAACGCCCTTAACCAAAACCTGGTATTTTTCCGTAGCAAGCGCGGCATCGAGGCGGTATCCCGTCCGGAGTTTCAGGTTCTGGTGGCCGCCGGTGAAATCACGGATGATACAAAAGTATTGGATTTTACCTGCACAACCCTGGGGCAATTGCGGGCGGGGGGCTTTGAACGTCCCTTTTCCGAAAGCTGGCACGCGGCGGCGTTTGCTTCCTGATTTTTATTTTAAATTTATATCTATTCATATGTTTTGTAAATTAACGGTTGACCGGGAAGTCAACCGTTAATTTTGGAGGGGAATTATGTCTGAATTGCAGGCTATATTTAAGACAAGTAAGGGCGAAATACATGTCCGTTTGTTTGCGGACAAGGCGCCATATACCGTGGCTAACTTTGTCAATCTGGTAAAACACGGCTTTTATGACGGTTTAACGTTTCATCGGGTGATACCCGATTTTATGATTCAGGGCGGCTGCCCGGAAGGAACGGGACGCGGCGGTCCCGGCTATCGCTTTGCGGATGAGTTCGACGCCTCCCTGAGGCACGACGCTCCGGGTAAACTCTCCATGGCCAATGCCGGCCCCAACACCAATGGCAGCCAGTTTTTTATTACCCATGTATCCACCCCCTGGCTGGATGGCAAACATGCTATTTTTGGCGAGGTCATTTCCGCCGATGATCAAAAGGTGGTTGACGCCATCGTACAAGGTGACCGCATTTTAAGCATTGAGCTGCAAGGGGATGTGGATGCCTTGCTTGCCCAAACAAGCGATAAGGTGGAAGAGTGGAATAAAATCCTGGAATCATAGGAATCCGCCGGCTTTTATCCGCCGTTATCTTCAGGCGAAACAAACGAGATAAAACAGGTAGGAATGAACACCGAACAAAAACCTGGTCTTTGAATATAGAACACCGATTAACGGTTTTTCATTTCAGAAGTTAAGTGAAAATGAACAAGTTTGATTTAGAAGACGAATGAGTGAGTTTTCGGTTTTAATAATCGAAATCACAAGGGAAATGCCCAACAGTTATGCGGCAAATCACCTGGCAAAACAACTACTTCGATCAGGCACTTCGGTATCTCTAAACTATGGTGAAGCTCAAAGTGGTGAATCAAGAAAGGATTTTGTTCATAAACTGAAAATCGTACTCAAGGAATTACGAGAAACATATATCAACCTGAAAATTATTCAGCGAACAAAAGTTGTATAAAACACAGGCAAAAATTGAGAAAGCAAAGCAGGAGAACAACGAACGAATATCGATACTTGTGAAGAGTACTGAAACTGCACAAAAGAATATGAAAGGGTGAAAATATCACCAAATCCTAAATAAATCTAAAATCGCTAATCGGTGTTCCTTGTTCGATATTCTCCCGGTGTTCCTTGTTCTTAAATCAAAAAGCAGATCACAAGAGAACCTGAAGATAACACAAGGTATGAGGCCATATTCCCTTTGGTCGTACAGTCCCATATCAAACCCATTATATTAACCGCCATGTTTTTAAATACGGCGGTTTTTTTATTTACATAGCCCGCAATGA
>JALTKX010000004.1 GCA_027006055.1 Calditrichia bacterium
TTACCCTGGTGGATGGCATGATTAAGGATGGGCTGTGGGACCCGTATAATGATTTTCATATGGGCAACGCGGCCGATTTATGCGCGGAGAACTGCAATGTACCGCGCGAGGCTCAGGATGAGTTTAGCATGCTTAGTTACAGGCGGGCCCTGGCTTCCATGGAAAAAGGGCTGTTTAAGGAAGAGATTGCCCCGGTGGAGGTACCTTTAAAAAAAGGAGAAACGCGGCTCGTTACCGAAGATGAAGAGCCGGGACGGGTAAAGTTTGAAAAAATTCCTCAGCTAAAGCCTGCTTTTGGCAAGGAAGGTACGGTAACCGCGGCAAACGCCTCTTCCATTAATGACGGCGCGGCGGCCCTGTTGCTGATGTCCGAGGAGAAAGCCCGGGAGCTGAAGCTGGAACCGCTGGCCATCATCGTAAGCCAGGCCTCGGCCGCGCGTCTGCCGGAGGAGTTCACAACCGCGCCCACGGACTCGATCCGCAAGGCTTTGCAAAAGGCGGCCCTGAAAGTGGAAGATATCGACTTGTTCGAGATAAACGAGGCTTTTGCCGTGGTCACTCTGATCAACAACCGCCTTTTGGAAATCCCTGTTGATAAAGTTAATGTCAATGGCGGTTCCGTGGCCATCGGGCACCCCATAGGGGCCAGTGGCGCCAGGATATTGGTTACCTTGTTGCATGCCATGAAGCAACGGAAGGTAAAATACGGACTGGCCTCCATTTGTATTGGCGGCGGAGAAGCTTCAACCTTAATTGTGGAGAGAGGGTTAAAATGAGTAAAACAATAGGCGTTATTGGCTGCGGGACGATGGGAAATGGCATTGCCCATGTTTTTGCGCAAAGCGGTTTTTCGGTTCATCTGGTGGATATCAAGGATGAGTTGTTGCACAAGGCCTTAAAAACCATAGAAAAGAACCTGGCCCGTCAGGTAAAAAAACAGGCTTTAACGGAAACGCAGGCGGAGGAAACCCTGGCCCGTATTTCGGTATCCACCGATTACGCGGTGCTAAGCGAGGCCACGCTGGTTGTGGAAGCGGCGACCGAGAACAGGGAAATAAAAGAATCTATTTTTAAAAAACTGGATCAACTGTGTCAACCCGGAACTATTCTGGCCAGCAATACTTCTTCTATTTCCATAACCGAAATCGCGGCGGTTACCGGGCGGCCGGACAAAGTGATCGGCATGCACTTTATGAATCCGGTTCCGGTGATGAAGCTGGTTGAGGTGATTCGCGGACTGGCCACTTCCGATGAAACCTATAACACGGTGGAGGAACTTTCCCGGGCTTTGAACAAGACGCCGGTGGAAGTAAATGACTATCCCGGTTTTATCGCCAACCGTATTCTTATGCCCATGATCAATGAGGCTGTTTTCTGCCTGATGGAGGGCGTGGCCGATGAACAGGCCATAGATACCGTGATGAAACTGGGCATGAACCATCCCATGGGCCCCCTGACCCTGGCCGACTTTATCGGCCTGGACGTGTGCCTTAGCATTATGAATGTGTTGTATGAAGGATTGGGCGATCCCAAATACCGCCCCTGTCCTCTTCTTAAAAAAATGGTGGCGGCCGGCTATCTGGGCCGGAAAAGCGGTAAAGGATTTTACGAATACAGCTAATGAAACAAAGAATAAGAAGAGAGTGCGCTCTAAAACTTTTATACGCACAGGAATTCAATCCCGTTGATATTGATGAACAGATTGAAGCGCTAAAGCAGGAAGAAAAAAACTGCGCGGACCCGTTCCCCCGTGAACTTGTGTTGGTATGCCAGAATAACAAGGAAGAACTGGAAAAACTGATCGCCTCCAAGTTGAAGCATTGGGAGTTGGGGCGTATCGCCCTGCTGGACCGCATCATTTTACGCATGGGGCTGGCCGAAATACTTTTTTTTGAAGATATTCCGCCGGAAGTTACATTGAATGAAATGATTGAGATCAGTAAAAAATACAGCACCGATCGCAGTGGAAAATTTGTGAACGGTATTTTGGACGCGCTTATTAAATCCCTGATCAAAGACAAAAAAATAAAAAAATCGGGACGGGGTCTCATCTCCGATTTGATCTGACTTTTTATGCAAATAGCTATAATTTCCGATGTGCATGCCAACCTGGAAGCCCTGCGGGCTGTTTTAGACTATACCGGGCAGCAGGCCATTGAAACGATTTTTTGCCTGGGTGACTCCGTGGGTTATGGCCCGGACCCCAATGAATGCGTAAGCCTGATAGCAAAACATTGCCGGCATGTGATTATGGGCAACCATGATTATGCCGCCGTGGGGCTGGCCAATACGGAGTTTTTTAATGCCAATGCCAAAAGAGCCATTTCCTGGACGCGGGATCAACTGAGCAGGGAAAATATCAATTTTTTAAAAAAGTTGCCCTTCACCGCGGAATATGAACATTTGCTGCTGACCCATGCCTCGCCCAGAAATCCCAGTAATTGGGAATATGTGCTGACGCATCAGGCGGCATTGAAGCAATTTAAGGCCTTTAGGCAAAATATCTGCTTTATAGGCCACTCCCATGTTCCGATTATTTACAGCCCTTCGGCCTATTTTACGGATAAAAAAATAATACTGGAACGCGGAGAGTCTTACATCGTTAACGTGGGCAGTGTCGGACAACCGCGCGATGGCGATCCGCGGAGTTGCTTTGTGGTTTTGGATACCGAAAGCAATACGTTGGAGTATATTCGCTTAGAGTACGATACACATGTGACGTCGGAAAAAATTAAAAATGCCGGTTTGCCCGCGTATTTGGCGGACCGCATCCTGTATGGACAATAAAGAGGTTTAGAATGATTCAATCGGTTTTTAAAAAAGTTTTCGGTTCCAAAAACGACCGTGAGGTAAAAAGGCTTTCGGCTATTGTCGATGAGATCAACGCCTATTATGAAGAGTTTCAAAGCCTGAGCGAGGAACAGCTAAAGGCCAAAACCGATGAGTTCCGTCAACGCCTGCGGGAAGGTGAAACCACCGACGATATCCTGCCGGAGGCCTTTGCCGTGGTAAAGGATGCCTGCCGCCGTCTTAAGGGAGTGAGCTGGAATGTGGCCGGCCGCGACGTGGTTTGGGACATGATTCCTTTTGATGTGCAACTGGTGGGCGGTATTGTTTTGCATCAGGGCAAGATTGCCGAAATGGCCACCGGTGAGGGTAAGACACTTGTGGCGACCCTGCCGCTGTATCTGAACGCCCTGGAAGGCAAAGGCGCGCATCTGGTTACGGTAAACGATTACCTGGCTCAGCGTGACTCCGAATGGATGGGGCATGTGCTGGAGTATCTCGGTTTGACGGTGGGCGTTATTCTGAACGACATGACGCCCGAGCAACGCCGGGAGGCTTATAACTGTGACGTGACCTACGGAACGAATAATGAATTCGGTTTTGACTATCTGCGCGATAATATGGCCGGATCCGTGGACAATATTGTTCAGGTGCGCGGGCATCACTATGCCATTGTGGACGAGGTGGACAGCGTGCTTATTGACGAGGCCCGGACGCCGTTGATCATCAGCGGGCCGGTTTCCGTTTCCACACACCGCTATGGGGAGATGAAACCCCTGGTGGAGCGCCTTGTGGCCGCCCAGAACCGTCTGGTAAACCGCCTGGTGAAGGAAGGCGAGGATTTGATCAAGGCGGGCAAGGAACGGGAGGGGGCCAATAAACTGCTTATGGCCGAAAAAGGCGCCCCGAAGAACAAGCGTTTGCTAAAGCTTTACCACGATCCTTCCATCAAGCGCATGGTGCAGGGTATGGAAAATGACTATCTGCGCGACAAGGGGCAAAGCAAGGCTTCCGATGAACACTATTTTGGCGAACTCTATTTTATAGTCGATGAAAAAAGCCATACCATCGATTTGACCGAAAAGGGCCGCATGGAGATGAATCCCTCGGACCCCGAGATGTTTCTGATACCGGACCTGGGCGAGGAGATCGCCAAAATAGAGCAGGATGAAAAGCTGAGCGAGGAACAGAAACTGGCCCGAAAAGACGAACTGCATCAATTGTTGAATGAACGTAGCGAAAAGGTACAAAACATTTCCCAGTTGTTACGCGCCTATACCCTGTATGAAAAAGACCAGGAATATGTGGTTCAGGACGGCAAGGTGCAAATCGTAGATGAATTTACCGGGCGTATTCTTTCCGGCCGCCGTTACAGTGACGGCTTGCATCAGGCGATTGAGGCCAAGGAGAATGTAAAGATAGAGCGTGAAACCCAAACGCTGGCCACCATTACCCTGCAGAACTTTTTCCGCATGTATGATAAGCTGGCCGGCATGACCGGTACGGCGGAAACGGAAGCGGCGGAATTTTGGGAAATCTACAAGCTGGATGTGTTGGTGATCCCCACCAACAAACCGATTGCCCGCGTGGATATGGACGACCGTCTGTATCGCACCAAGCGGGAAAAGTACAATGCCATCATCGATGAAATCGAGTTGATGAACAAGCTGGGGCGTCCCGTATTGGTGGGTACGGTTACCGTGGAAGTTTCCGAGACCCTGAGCCGCATGTTAAAGCGGCGCGGCATCAAGCACAATGTGTTAAACGCCAAGCAGCACAAACGCGAGGCCGAGATCGTTTCCCAGGCCGGTGAACGCGGCGCGGTTACCATTGCCACCAACATGGCGGGCCGCGGTACGGATATCAAGCTGGGACAGGGGGTGCTGGAAGCGGGCGATCCCGAACAGGGCATACCGGGCGGTCTGCATGTTATCGGTACGGAACGGCACGAGTCTCGCCGTATCGACCGTCAGTTGCGGGGACGTAGCGGGCGCCAGGGCGACCCCGGCAGCAGTATTTTTTACCTCAGTCTGGAAGATGACCTGATGCGCCTGTTCGCCACGGAACGCGTGGCCGGTATTATGGAAAGACTCGGCGCGGAAGAGGGCGAGGTTATCACCCATAAAATGATGACCAAAGCCATCGAACGGGCCCAGCGCAAGGTGGAAGCCCGCAACTTTTCCATCCGTAAGCGCTTGCTGGATTATGACGATGTGATGAACCAGCAACGTACCGTGATCTATGACCGCCGCCGCGCCGCGCTGATGCAGGAAGATACCTATGCCGAGGTGGTCAATATCCTGGATGAATATCTGGATAGCACCATGGCTAAATTTGTAGACCCCCGGGGGCATAGCGAAGAGTGGGACCTTGAGGGACTGAAAACGGAAATACAGCGTATTGCCTTTATCAATATCGATAAGATATATGAAAATGCCGCCGCCTATACGGCCGAAGACCTTAAGGAAAAGCTTAAGGAAGCCATGCTTGAGCTTTACGGCTTAAAGGAAAAGAGGATCGGTCGGGAAAAAATGGCTGTATTGGAACGCTACTTTATTTTGCGGGTCATCGATGAGGAATGGAAAGACCACCTCTATCAGATGGATATGCTGAAGGAGGGAATACATCTTCAGGCTTACGGACAAAAAGACCCGTTGATTGAATATAAAAAAGAAGCCTACTACATGTTCACCGCCCTGATCGATCGCATCAACGTTACCATACTGAATTGGCTTTGGAAATTCCAACTGGCCGAGGAACCGGCCAACCGCGAGGAGCGCCGCCATGTACCCATGAAAACCGTGCATGAAGCCTCTACCAATATGGGTTTTGACGGTGTGCGCGCACCGGAATCGGATATACAAAAGGCTTCGCGGGAACGTTCCGATAAACGCCAGCCCATCCGGGTGGAAAAAAAGCCCAAGCCCAATGAGCCCTGTTATTGCGGCAGCGGTAAAAAATATAAAAAATGCCATGGGGCGAACGCGTAGATGATGAAGGGCGTCTAAAACGCAATGAAGCTGTTCTATCGTGAAGTGGGGACCGGCGGCCCCGCCCTGGTGATATTGCATGGTTTATTTGGCATGTCCGATAACTGGATGAGCTTTGCCCGCCGGCTGGAGAAGGACTTTCACCTTTATTTATTGGACCTGCGCAACCATGGCCGCTCCCCCCATAGCGCCGAAATGAGCTATGACGTTATGGCCGGGGATGTTGCGGACTTTATCAGGGAAACCATAGGCTCTTCCTGTAGCGTGGTCGGACATTCCATGGGCGGCAAGGTCGCCATGAAGCTGGCCCTGGAACAGGACGGACTCATTCAAAGTCTGGTTTCCGTGGATATAGCGCCCAAAAAATATTATACAACACAGTTCCGGGATTTTTTACGCGTGATGATGGGAATGGACCTCTCCCGGCTTACGGGCCGCGGTCAGGCCGACCGGATTCTTGAAGAGGCTCTGGGGCTTCCTCCGGCCACACGTCAATTTTTATTAAAAAATATTTATCGTAATGAGCATAATCGTTTCCAATGGCGCGCTAATTTAACGGCGCTGTATAATAATCTGGAACTTTTATTGGATAGCCCGCCGGGCGGGGGACATTACGACGGGCCGGTCCTTTTTACCCGGGGCGCCGAATCGCCCTATATAAAAAAGGAAGACCTGCCGCTGATCCGTTCCTTCTTTCCCTCGGCACACGTCGTGGATATTCCCGGAGCGAATCATTGGGTGCATGCCACGGCCCCCGCTGCCCTGGAAAAGGCGTTACGGGAATTTTGGAAAAAGGTGAATTGTCATTAAAAAGTAATGCGCCCCCTATCGACTTCCCTGTTAAAAAAATAAGTTTTTTTTAAATAAAAACTTATTTTGACCAAGGTATGTGATAATTAACACTTGCCGGTTTCACTAAAACCGTATCTTCCTGTTGCTCCATAGAAAGGGATTTCCCTGCCGGGGCATTTTACCATGAAAATACTTTTTTTCGGAGGGCTTTTATGCAATTGCACAGGTACGCACTATTTCTTTTTACACTATTACTCAGTGCCCGGTTGACGCTGGCTCAGGATCCTTTTGCCACCCCCGTGGCCTTAAGCGGTTCGGATGCCAACCCCAATCAGGCCGTTGTGATGGGCGACTACGACAACGATGGCTGGATTGAATTTTATATTACCCGGGGTAATGACAGTACCGGGGCAAAGTTTACCAATTACTTGTATGATAACAGTTCCGGTTCCTTTTCATTGGTTACTATTTCCGGAGTAACCGATAAGCTGGATGCCTCCGGCAGCGCTTCCTGGGCGGATATTGACAATGACGGAGACCTTGATCTGTATGTTGGCGCCGCGGAAGCAGGCTTTAGCGCGGGCAAGCCCAATAACTATCTTTTTATTAATGATGGCGCGGGAAGTTTTACCGACGCCACCGGCAGCGCCACCTATGGCGCCATCACCACGGACAATGAAGACAGCAGGCATGTGGGCTTTGGCGACTATAATAACGATGGCTATCCCGATGTTTTTGTGGACAATGGCAACATCTCCCTTTTTGGTCAAACAAAAGGCAATAACAGCTTTTATGCCAACGACGGCGACGGCACCTATACCCGTAAGACCGAAGCGGAACTGGGCTATATTGTATATGAGGGCTCGGATCAAAGCCTTTCGCAATACCGTACTTTCGGCTCGGGTTTTGGCTGGTCCGACTTTGACAATGACGGTTATCTCGATATTTTTAATTTTGGGGGCGGGGGCGCCGCTGCCAATATTTTATGGGAAAATAATCCGGGCAGCGGCAATTTTCTGGAAGTGACCCCCGGTGAAATGCAACCGACGCAAACAAGTTTTATCTCAGGCAGTTGGGGCGATTATGATAATGACGGCGATATGGACCTTTATGCCTGTAATATGGTAGACGGTTCCGTGCATCGCAACTATCTGTTCCGCAATAACAGCACAACAAGCACGGTGGCTTTTGACAGTGTAACCAACGCCGGGCCCAATGTAACGGACGCCTATGAATCCATGAGCAGTGCCTGGGGCGATTATGATAATGACGGGGACTTAGACCTTTTTGTCTCCAATACCAATGACAACGGTCAGAACAACATTCCCGCGACGCTTTATCAAAATACCGGTGCAACCGGCGGCTACACCTTTACCAAGGTTAAGGATTATACCCAGGGCAATAACTATAGCGGTCGCGGCGTGGCCTGGGGCGATATGGACAATGACGGCGATATCGATCTGATAAGCTGTCGCTGGGGAAATCCGCTTTATTATGAGAATACTCTGAACAATGGCAATTCCTTTGCCATTATCAAGCTGCGCGGTACGGGAACAACCAACCGTCATGGCATGGGTTCCCGCGTTAAGCTTACGGCCACTATTCCGGAACAAGGGACAACCGTTACCCAAATGCGTGAAATCTCCGGCCAGACCGGTGGCGGCGCCCAAAACAGTCTTCGGGCGCATTTTGGCGTGGGTACGGCTACGCAGATCAGTGAAATCCGCGCCGAATGGCTGAATTCTACCGGTTCGGGAACAAGAACGGTGAACAGCTATACCGATATGCCCACGGATAAAATTTATATATTTACCGAAGGCACGACTACGGGAACAGCGGATGTTATCGCCTCGCAAACCTTTATGTACCTTATCGGCTCCAGCGGCGGCAGTGTGGAGATGGCCACGGCCAGCACCACCGCCGGTACTTTAACCATTAGCCGTAGCGACAGCGACCCCGGCAGCGCCGGCTTTAGCGGCAGCGCCACGGCGCCGGATGCTTCCACCGTTACGCCCAATACCGTTAGCCCGGATAAGTACTGGACCATGTCTGAATCTGGACTGACCGCGTATGGCGCCCGGGTCTATATCGATATCAGCGGCATTGCCGGCGTTTCCAACGCGGATCGTTTGGTGATTGTGCAAAGGGCCAACTCCGGCAGCGCCTGGACGCCTTTAAATACTTCCAGGATTGGCAACACTCTTTATACCACGGGTACCGTAAGTACCCTGGGAGAATTTGGTATCGGTTCCAATACGGCGGATAACTCTTTGCCGGTGGAGCTGGCCTCTTTTACCGCGGGCGCGGGTGACCGCATGGTTGAGCTTAAATGGAGCACCGCCTCCGAACTGGAGAATGCCGGCTTTATTATAGAAAGAGCGGAAGAGGGCAGCGATCTCTTCATGGAAATAGCTTCCTATAAAACCGATAATGGTTTACGCGGCCGCATTAGCAGTAACTCGCTGACTGAATATGCCTACACCGATCGCGGTGTGGAAAACGGACGTACCTACCGTTACCGCTTGTCGGACGAAAGCATTGCGGGTGTGCGCACGCAACTGGCGGTGCGCGAGGCAAAACCCATGGTCACTATTTCGGACTTCCGCCTGCGGCCTAATTATCCGAACCCTTTTAATCCAAGTACAACTATCACTTTTGATGTTCCCGTAAACGCGGGAGACGCCCGGGTAGACTTAACCGTCTTTAACAGTCTGGGCGAGCGCATCCGCGTGCTCTATCGGGGAACATTAAATCCGGGCAGTCATCGTTTTGAATGGAACGGCACCAACCGTTTTGGCGAGCAACAGGCCAGCGGGGTCTATATCCTGCGCGCCTCCGTCGGCAACCGCTATGTTCAAACAATTAAGATGCTGCTTGTAAAATAAGGCAATACTATATTGCAACTAAAGCCCGAAGCCTCTTTCCCCCTGGGAGAGAGGCTTTTTTTATTGTACAAATAATGACCAATTGTGGCAATGAAATCCGGGAGACCCCGGGTAGACTTTATGATCCGCAATGGGGGGGGCACATATCACCGCGCCCGGCATTGGGGTAGAAAAGAGTTGCCCTAAGTGTTAAAAAAACTGACAAACAGGGGATCGGCATTATGGTATGAAGCGTACTTCCGGGTTTATAAGCGTCGGCAACTCCTGACGTAAAAGCCGGAAAAAGAGCATTACAATCATGTCCGATGCAGATAAAAAGGAAGATATTCCTACCTCTTGTTGTGTCCGAGACACTTATGACCGGGTTGACGTCATTATCTTTTCAAAACAGACGGGTATCCGGCCATAAAAAAAGCCGCCTTCGATTAGGAAAGCGGCTTTGAAAATCCGGGATGAACCGTCAGGCTGTTATTTGGAGGACAATACGGGCGCCTCTTTTTGGGTACCGGCTCCGGGGAGTTCGCCCGTAACCTTGTATACCAGCAGGCTAAAAGCCGCCATAAGCTCATCCGCCGTGAAATTGCAATGACCGTAACGGGGAATGGCCTGGGTGGTCAGCATGGCGGAACTGCCGGCTTCCGCGGCTTTTTCTTTATACATATCCATCTGGTTTTTGGGGACAATCTGATCGCCTATGGTGTGCATCATAACCAAGGGTTTAAAAATTAAACCCGAAGTGGTGTAGTCCTGCTCTATGGCGGCCAGGGCGGCCGCATCCGCGCTAAAGCGGGCGATACCCTTGTTGACGGCCCGGGCGCCAAAACCGCCCTTGTATACACGGTCTGAGTTATCAAAGGGATTGCCTCCCAGTACCTGGCGCGCATTATTGGTGGCAAAGGCATTATACCAAAGCAGGCTTACAAACGTATAGGCCGCGCTGTTGGGGTCCTGCGGGTCTATCGGAGCTTTGCTGAAGCGTAACACCTGCAGGGCGCTTAAGGGGTCCGCGCTGATGGCGTCGATAATTTTTTTCTGGTACATATCCCAATTGTCCATCAACTCTTGGGGTATGTCGATGGCGCTTCCCGGCAAAATACCCGGGAAAAAATAGTCAAAGAGGACACGGAAGTCACCAAAGTAGTTGAGTTGCTTTACAAAGTCGCCCGTGGGGCCGCATAGGGAAAGGGCGCCGCTGTACAGAAAAAAGTTTTTTTCCATGCTGAGGTTTGTGATAAGACCGCCTTCCGAGGCGCCGATCAGATAGGTTTGCCTGGCCCGGCCCACTTCGTTTTTAAAGATGTTGGTCAGGTCGGCAATGTCGGCCACGCCTTCTTTTACCGCCAGGCCGTTTTTGCTGTAGCTGGTGGTGGCAAAGGCATAGCCCATATCCAGAAAGGCGTCCGCCAGGGTGGTGGAATCATCCACTTCCATTTGGCTTTCGGGAATGGCGACCGGCTGACTTTCTTCCACATATCCGTGTGCAAAAAGAACCAACTCCCGGTTCCATTCGGCGGGAATCCAGATTTTGTAAACGGCGCCGCTGCCTTGAACGCCCTCAATGATGGTAACCTCATCCCCGGCAACGGTGAGGTCGACGCCGTAATCGGGACTTTGTTCCGTATTGGTAATTTGTCCCTGCTGGCAGGAAAATGATAGCAATACCGGAATGAGCAGAAGCATCATTCTTTTTAAATAATGGGACACCGAGAGGTACATATGTATCTCCTTATAAGTGAGTATGTCAGTTGGTCTAAGAGCAGAGTTTGGTCATAAGAGCTGTTTAATATAGATATAGATTAAAGGTTCTGCAAAATATTCTTTACGGTGTAAGGGGAGATATATGGAATGCTTTTTACCGCATAGCCAAAAATAATCAAGAGAGCGGTTTCCGTCCCGAAAAAAGGTATAGTTTACTATTGAGGTGAAAATGACTTATTCGGTATTGATTGTTGAAGATGATATAACCATGGTAAGACTCCTGGAAGTGTACCTGAAGAGAAACGGCATTGATGTTCATGTGGCCGGTAATGGGGCCGAGGCTATTCGTTTCCTTGGCTATGACACGCCGGATTTGATTATTTCCGATATCATGATGCCCAACATGGATGGGCTTACCCTGCGCAACAAACTGTTGCAGGATAAAAAATACCGCATGATCCCCTTTATATTTGTAACGGCCAAAAGCGCTCTTGATGATCGTTTGGCCGGTTATAAGCTTTATGTGGATGATTATATTGTAAAACCCTTTGAGCCGCGTGAACTCTTGGCCAGGGTCAATGCCGTGCTTAAGCGCCATGAGCTCTACCAGGATCTGGTACGTTATGACGGCTTAACGTCAACGCTTAACCGTAAAACCATCAGCGAAATCCTGGAAAATGAATTTGCCCGGGTCAGTCGCTATGGCGGCAACCTGTCCATCGCCATGATGGATATCGATCATTTTAAGCGCTGCAATGACAACTACGGCCATGTTTTTGGGGATTATGTGCTGATCAAGGTGGCCGACGCGATTGGGGCCGAACTCAGAGGCACAGACTTTGTGGGGCGCTACGGCGGCGAGGAGTTTTTGGTTGTTATGCCGGAAACAACATTGGATAATGCTTATACGGTTGTGGAACGTATCCGCGTCGGTATAGAAAAATTACGCTTTGATCCGCAAGAGTTCAGCGTAAGGATTAGCGCGGGCGTGGCTCAATTTTATCCCGGCATTGTCACATCCCGGGATTTTATCCATCTGGCGGATACGGCGTTGTACCGGGCCAAGAAAAAAGGACGCAACCGGGTGGAACGCGACTTCCAGCCTCAGCCCGCCCTTGGATGAGGAACCTTTCCGCAAAGAATGTACGCTTTTTTATTGTACTGTCTCCTCTGACATATTAAGTTTACTCTATCACTAACCAACACTAACCCGAAGGTTTATTATGTATAGAGTATTCTCTTTGATTTTTATCGTTATCTCATCACTGGCGGCCCAGGACGCCGTGACCATTCCCGAATTAAGGCAGCATATCACCTTCCTCGCATCGGATTCGATGAAAGGGCGCATGCCGGGCACACCGGAGACCCGGGCGGCGGCGGCTTATATTGCGGAGGCCTTCAAAAAGGCGGGGCTGCACCCCCTGGGCGAGAACGGCTATCAATATTTTGATGTGATCACGTCCGTTCGTCTGGCCGGGGGCAACTTTTTGTCTTCCGGGGAGAACTCCTTTAAGCTTAAGGAAGAGTATACACCGTTAAGCTTTTCCGCCAACGGCGAGGTGGAAGCCCCGCTCGTGTTTGCGGGATTTGGATTTCACATCGACACCGACACGCTAAAATGGGATGACTACAGCCAGGTGGATGTTAAGGATAAATGGGTTCTCGTTCTGATGGGCGACCCGGAAAATGATCCCCATGGCGGCCGCTTTTTTAAGGATGGGAAACTCCGGCGCAAGGCCCTGCTGGCCGCGGATGCCGGCGCCGCCGGTGTATTGTTTGTCGCCGGGCCGGACTTTGACGAAACCGATAAGCTTATGGCTTTGCATTACGATCAAAGCAGCTCGGGCAGTACCATACCGGTGTTGCAGATTAAGCGCGGGGTGGCCAATGCCTTGTTAAAGGGCAAAACCGTAACACAGTTGGAAAAAGAGCTTGCTGAAAAGATGGCGCCCGCTTCCTATGAGGTGGGTACGGTGGTTAAGTCCCGCGTGGCCCTGGAACAGGTAAAGGTGAAAACTCAAAATGTGGTTGCCGTGCTTAAGGGAACCGTTTATCCCGATGAATATGTGGTTCTCGGCGCCCACTACGATCACCTGGGATATGGCGGCTGGGGCAGTGGCTCCCGCAAGCCCGACCTGCATGAAATTCATAACGGCGCCGATGACAACGCCTCGGGTACCGCCTCCCTTATTGAACTGGCGGAATATTTCGGAACCAGTCCGCACAAACCAAAGCGCTCCATCCTCTTTATGGCTTTTGGCGCCGAGGAAATGGGTCTGCTGGGCTCCAAATTTTTTACCTCCCATCCTCTGATCGACCTGAAAAAGATTCGAATCATGATCAATATGGATATGGTGGGACGACTGAATCCCCAATCCAAAGGACTAACGGTTGGCGGCACGGGAACGGCCAGGGGGCTGGAAGAGGCGATAACGAAAATGGCCCGGGGCCGGGACTTTAAGTTTAAGGCTTCGCCGGAAGGCTTCGGCCCTTCCGATCATGCCTCCTTTTATGTAAAGGATATTCCGGTGCTGTTCCTGTTTACCGGCTCCCACGAGGATTATCATACGCCCACGGATGATGTGGATAAGATAAATTTTAAAGGCATGAAAGCCATCAACGATTTTGCCGCGGACATTATAACGCTTGAGGCCAACTCGGACGAGCCGATAATGTTTACGGAGGCCGGCCCCAAGGAAGAACAGAAAGTGGCCCGCTTTAAGGTAACCCTGGGGGTTATCCCCGATTATGCCTCGGACGCCAGGGGACTGAAGCTTGACGGCGTGCGCGAGGGCGGCGTTGCTTTTAAGGGCGGTCTTAAAAAGGGCGATATCATTGTCGGGATGGATCACAAACCGATCAATAATATTTATGATTATATGAACCGCCTGGCCGACTTTAAGGCCGGACAGGAAGTGGATGTGGAAGTTGTGCGCGACGGAAAACATCTTCATATGAAAGTAACCTTTTAATCCCGGGGGGCCAGGCCCCCCCTTTTTTTTTCAAAACAGTTGTTATGTGCGCTTAGCGTCTGTTGACAATGGCGGACATCTCGACTATATTGGCTAAAACAACAAACCGATACATTCCCATGAAAGATGTCTGGAAAAAATTTGAGGACAATGGTCTGACGCATAGTAGCGTGCATCATCTTATGGCCATAAATCTTCTTCTTAAAAAAAACGGATATGCACGTGGTATCGACGTGGCCAAGCATCTGGATATCAGTCGCAGCTCCGTATCGGTAACCCTGCATAAGCTGCAGGCCAAGGGATATATTCAGGAAGATGAAAATAAATTTTATCACCTGACGGAAGAGGGCAAGGAATTAACAAGGGATGTGCTCAGCACACGGCGTATCGTAAAAAAGTTTTTTACGGAAGTTCTGGGGCTGTCGGAAGATATTGCCGAGGAAGACGCCTGTAAAATTGAACATCTGTTACACCTGAAAACCAGCGCGCAATTATTTAAATTTATCAGCTTTTTTAATGGAGACGACGCCTTTAGCGCGGAATTTCGCGATAAGTTTAAAAAATACAAGCACACTTGTTCCGATGATTGCGAAGTGTGCGAGGATGATGATTGTTTCTATATAAAATCCTGAATGGCCTAAAATAAAAAGAATTGCATACCATATAAGCGCTTGCTAATTTTCCCTTCTGTGAAAAATATATCTATTATGCTTCTGCTTGCTACGTTTTTGTATGCGGCGGAGGGGGGCGCGCCCCGATCCAATTTAGAGGTGATTGATTCCTTGATAGCGGCCGGTTTCGATTCCGCGGCTGCATTTCCCTGCCCGCATGAAGGCAATGACTGGGCGTTTTCAACAGAGGCGGCGGGGGAGAAAGGGCAGATGCTGCGCTCCGCCTTTTACAGCTTTGTCGCCTCCGGACACGGAACGATACACAGCGGTTCCCCGCGTGAAATGCGTGTTGAACTATTCGATGTTCATATCGTATACGCGGAGAGTTCCTTCTGGGGCGGCTGGAACAGCGAACTGTTCCGGCGTATCGAGCTGCGCCTTAAGGGCAGCCTGGCGTGTGGCGGAGCAGGAGGACGCGTTGTACCTTTCGATACGGTTTATTTTTTACAGGATACCCTTAAACAAGGTGATTTACCCGCGGTTGAGGCCGGAGCCTATTCCTTTTTAAAAGGGCGGCGCGCCTCGTATAACGTTTGGGAGCAGTGGGTTGAACCGGCATTGGTCACCCTTTCCCTGAGCGCGGTCGTCTATCTGTTTTTTACCATTAGAAGCTAAGAGTTTTCGAAGGAGATATTTTGAAAAGAGTTCTTGTTGTTGTTGCATTGATACTGTTAGTGATGGCTTGCGCCGGAAACAGGCCCAAGTCGGGTTGGAAGGCCGAGGAATACTATAAATACGCCCGTGATCTTTTTAATGACGAAGATTATCTGCTGGCCTCTCAGGAGTTGCAGATCATCATGCTGCGTTTCCCCGGCAGCAGTATCGCCGACAGCGCGCAATTTCTGCTGGCCGAATCCCATTTTAAGATGGAAGAATACATTGTCGCTTCGGCGGAATATGTAAAGCTGATAAACAACATGTCCAAAAGTCCGCTGGTGCCCAGGGCACAATTTCAACTGGCGGAAAGTTACTATCATCTCTCCCCGCGTCCGGGTTTGGACCAAAAATATACCATGATGGCCATACGCGCCTACCAAAGCTTTATAGAGGACTATCCCACCAGCGATCTGAAGGAAAAAGCCGAAAGACGCATATTGGAACTGCGTGATAAATTGGCGGAAAAGGCCTACGACAACGCCGAAATTTACCGCAAGATGAAACGCTATCGCGCGG
Source organism: Calditrichia bacterium (assembly GCA_027006055.1). GTDB lineage: Bacteria > Calditrichota > Calditrichia > Calditrichales > J004 > J004. Next base: position 15,969 of record JALTKX010000004.1, read on the forward strand.
CTGTAATATATTACGATGAGGTGTTGGATAAATATTATGATTCCGAATGGCGGGATGACGCCCAATATGGCAAGGCGCTGACCTATTACGAGGGTGAACAGTTTGACGACGCCCTTAAGGAAATTGAAAAGTTCAAAGAACAGTTTCCGGAGAGTCCGCTTATGGAGGATATCCTCTCCCTGGAAAAAGATGTTCAATCGGGAATAGCCTCTCACGATGACAGCGCCGGAGAGTAGACAACGCATAGGGCTGATGGGCGGCACGTTTGATCCCGTTCATCACGGGCACCTGATTGTGGCCGAATGGCTGTCCGCCGTTTTTAATATTGATCAGACCTTTTTTATTCCCACCCATCATCATCCTTTTGATAAAAGGGAAAATATCACCCCGGCCCGGCACCGTCTGGCCATGCTTTCGCGCGCTATTGCTCCCTTTCCCGGCTTTCAGATATCCGAGTACGAACTGAACCGGCCCACGGTCTCCTTTACCATTGATACGCTCAGCCATTTCCGGGAAAAATTCCCCGGCAGCGACCTCTATCTTTTCATGGGGCGCGACAATCTGGAAAGCTTTTTGAAGTGGAAGGAGCCCTTTAAAATTCTCGAGATGGCCTATCTGGCCGTATATTCGCGTCCGAATCATAACCAGCCGGTTCCCGAGCTGGAAAATCATCCTAAAATTTTATTGATAGACCGTCCGGTTATAGATATCTCCTCCAGTCATATCCGGCATCGTATCCGGAAAAATCTTCCATACCGCAGCCTTGTTCCTCAACGCGTGTTCGAGTATATTACCAATCATCATTTGTATACATCATAAAGGATAGGATACAACTTGTTTTTGGCTAAAGTGGTTGGTTCGGTCTGGGCTACAAAAAAGACCGACAACCTTAACAACCTTAAATTTTTAATCGTGCATCCCGTCAATTTAAAAAAAGAACCGCAAACCGATGTGGTAATTGTGGCCGATGTGCTGGGCGCGGGCATGGGAGAGACGGTTATTTGCGCCTATGGGCATGCCGCCCGCAAGGCCATTCAGCCCGATCATCCCGCCGGACTAAGTATCGAAGCGGCGGTTGTGGCTATCGTCGATAAGCTGGACGTGGATGAATCTCAACTTAAAAAGATGGAATAGGGAGGTTTAATGTCCCGATTGAATGAAGCGGAAATACGCAGAATCGCGGAACTTGCCGTTAAACAACTGGAAGGGCAGGCCACGGCCGCCAATGTGGAAAAAGTGGTGCACGAAGCGGTGCAGCGCATGTCCGGACAAGGCGCCGCCGCTGCCGCCAGGCATGAGCGCATGAAAAATGTGCCCGTGAATAACCATGCAAAAGGGCAGCGTATTATCCTGACCGCCTTTGGCGCCAACTCCATCGGCATTCTGGCCGGGCTTACTTCCGAACTGGCGGCCCTTAAATGCGATATCGTCGATCTTTCTCAAAAAATCATGCAGGACTTCTTTACCATTATGATTTTGGTGGATGCCGGCAACAGCGATGTGGCTTACGAGCAGATTCGCGAGCGCATGGCCCGCGTGGGTGAATCCTTCAATCTAAAGGTCATCGTTCAGCATGAAGATATCTTTAAAACCATGCACCGGGTATAGCCATGCGCATAGAACTGCCTGAAATACTGGAAACCATCCGCATGACCGAGGTGGAGCATTTTGACATCCGCACGGTCACCATGGGAATAAATTTAAAGGATTGCATCAGTGACTCGCTGCCCAGACTGAAAAACAACATTTATGAAAAGCTGATGCGCACGGCCGCCGAGCATGTGGCCACCGCTGAAAAGGTAGAAGCGCAATATGGTATTTCCATTGCCAATAAGCGGATCAGCGTAACGCCGGTGGCCCTGGTGGGCGACGGCTACTACGCGGAAGATTTTGTTGAAATTGCGGAAGTGCTGGACAAGGCCGCGGACAACCTGGGCGTGGACTATCTGGGCGGCTTTTCCGCCCTGGTGCAAAAGGGCTTTTCCAAGGGTGATCTTAGCCTGATCCGCGCCATCCCCGAGGCCCTGACCTCCACCAGGCATGTTTGTGCCTCGGTTAACGTGGCCACCACCAAGGCCGGCATCAATATGGACGCCGTCTATCTTATGGGCAAGATTATTAAACAAACGGCGGAAAAATCCGCCGATAATGACGGTATCGGTTGCGCCAAGTTGGTGGTATTTGCCAATGCGCCCGAGGACAACCCGTTTATTGCCGGCGCCTTTCACGGCGTAAGCGAACCCGACGTGGTGGTCAATGTGGGCATCAGCGGGCCGGGCGTTATTCTGCGGGCGGTAAGGGAGGCCCGGAATGCCGATTTTCCCACCCTGGCGGATCATATCCGGCGCATGGCCTTTAAGATTACCCGGGCCGGCGAGTTTGTGGGACGCAAGGTGGCCGGGTTGCAAAACATTCCCTACGGCATCGTGGATATATCGCTGGCGCCCACGCCCATGCCCGGCGACAGTATTGCCGACATTCTTAAGGCCATGGGGCTGCAGGATGTTGGCGCTCCGGGAACCACGGCGGCGCTGGCCCTGTTGAACGACGCCGTAAAACGGGGCGGACTGATGGCCTCTTCCCATGTGGGCGGTATGAGCGGAGCGTTTATTCCCGTCTCCGAGGATCAGGGCATGATCTCCGCCGCGCGCGCGGGGCATATCACCCTGGAAAAGATGGAAGCCATGACCAGCGTGTGCAGCGTGGGGATCGATATGGTGGCCGTTCCCGGCGATACCAGCGCCGAGAGCATTGCCGGGCTGATTGCCGATGAGTGCGCCATTGGCGTATCCAACAGCAAAACAACCGCCGTGCGTGTTATTCCCGTTCCGGGAAAGACGGTGGGTGAGGAAGCGGACTATGGCGGCCTGCTGGGCATCGCCCCCATCATGCCTCTTTCTAAAATAGACAACAGTCACTTTATCCACCGCGGCGGACGCATTCCGGCGCCGGTTAAGGGTATCAATAACTGATCATGAAAAACGAAAAACGTATCCTGAAAATTGCCCTGGCCCAAACATCCAGCGTGCTGGCCGGTCTGGAGCACAATATCGAACATCACCGCAAAAAGGTGGAACAGGCCATTGCCGCCGGAGCGGATATTATCATCTTTCCCGAGCTGTCCCTGACGGGTTACAGCCTGAAGGACGCCACCTATGACGTGGCCCTGACGCGGGACGACGAACGGCTTGCCCGGCTGGCCGGTCTCAGTTCCCGTATCGGGATTGTTTGCGGCGGCGTGGAAATGGGCAAGGGTTCGGTTTTGTATAACACCCTGTTCTATTTTGAAGAGGGGCGCCTGGCTCACCGGCACCGCAAGGTGTATCTGCCTACCTATGGTGTGTTTGAGGAAGAACGTTATTTCTCTCCGGGATCGCATTTCCGCGCCTTTCCGGCAAAAAATGTAAACCTGGGTCTGCTGATCTGCGAAGATGTCTGGCATCCCGCCTCGGGTCAAATTCTGGCCCTGGACGGCGCCTCGCTGCTTGTGGTCAGCGCCAACGGTCTTACGCGCGGCATGGGACCGGCGGGAAAGCCGGTTAACATTCAGGCCTGGGAAACACTGGTGCGCGCCCTGGCGGTAACCACCACCTCCTATGTGGCTTTTGTTAACCGCGTCGGGGTGGAAGACGGTCTTATTTTTTGGGGCGGCAGCGGCCTGATCGGGCCTGACGGCATGGAAGTGGTTCGCGCGGACTATTTTGAAGAGGAATTGATTTACGCGGAAATGGATATGTTCAAGCTGAGACATGTGCGCACCCACACCACCCTGCTTAGCGATGAACGGCTGCCGGTGCTTATCGAGGAGTATACGCGCCTGCATCAAAAAAATAAAGAATACGATTGAAATAAATATTATTGCTCTAAAATTTTAAAAAAACTAAATTGAACGTTTGGTTTGAATGGTAACCCGGAGGGAGAATTACATGGACTTAAAGGAAATAAAGCAACTGATAAAGATCGTGGAGTCCGCGAATATCAATGAGATTGAAATTGAAGAGGAAAACAAAAAGATAAAGATTACCAAGGTATCGGCCCAAAATATAGCCGTTAGCAGCCAACCGGTGGCCATGGCCGCGCCACAGGCGGCGCCGGCGGCCCTGCCCGCGGCGGAAGCCTCCGCTCCCGCTCCGGCCGAGACCCCCAAAAATGAAAATCTTGTGGAAGTACGCTCGCCGATGGTGGGTACCTTTTACCGCGCTCCCTCGCCCGACGCGGACCCCTATACCGAAGTGGGTAAAACCGTTGCCCCCGGCGATGTGCTGTGCATTGTGGAAGCCATGAAACTGATGAATGAAATTGAGAGCGAAGTATCCGGCAAGGTTGTGGAAATTCTGGTGGAAAACGCCCAGCCCGTGGAGTTTAATCAGGTTCTGTTTCTGGTGGAAAAGGCATAGCGCCCGCAGAATAAACGTATGGATACAGGAGATAAGTTTTGTTTAAAAAAGTTTTAATTGCCAACAGGGGAGAAATCGCCCTGCGTATCATTCGCGCCTGTCAGGAACTGGGTGTGAGTACCGTGGCCGTGCATTCGGAGGCGGATGAGGACTCCCTGCACGTCCGTTTTGCCGACGAGGCGGTCTGTATCGGTCCCGCCCGGGGCATGGACAGCTATCTGAAGCCCGATCGTATTATAGCGGCGGCGGAAATTACCGGCGTGGACGCCATTCACCCGGGGTACGGATTTTTGGCCGAAAATGCCGATTTTGCCGATATGTGTGCCTCGCACGGTTTTAAGTTTATCGGTCCCGGTTCGGAGGTTATCCGCACCATGGGCGATAAGGCCAAAGCCAAGGAGACGATGATTAAGGCCGGCGTGCCGGTGGTGCCCGGGAGCGACGGCGTGTTGAAAAGCATGGAAGAGGGCAAGGCCCTGGCCGACAAGATGGGCTATCCCGTCATCCTAAAGGCGGTGGCCGGCGGCGGCGGTCGCGGCATGCGCATCGTCAACAGCGCGGACGAGTTGGAGGTGAACTATCAGATGGCCTATGCCGAGGCCGAGGGCGCCTTTAACAACCCGGACCTCTATCTGGAAAAGTTTATAAAAAACCCCCGTCATATTGAAATTCAGGTTATGGCCGATCAACACGGCAATGTGGTGCATCTGGGCGAGCGCGAATGCAGCATCCAGCGCCGCCATCAAAAATTGCTGGAAGAAGCCCCATCGGCGGTGGTGGACGAGAAACTGCGCCGGGCCATGGGCGAAGTGGCCGTTGCCGGGGCCAAAAGGGTCAACTACGAGGGCGCGGGCACCATCGAGTTTCTGCTGGACGCCGATAAGAACTTCTATTTTATGGAAATGAACACCCGGATACAGGTGGAACATCCCGTAACCGAGGAGATATGCGGCCGCGATTTATTGAAGGATCAAATACGCGTTGCGGCGGGCGAACCGCTGGGCTATGAGCAAAAAGATGTTGAAATAAACGGCCATGCCATTGAATGCCGCATCAATGCCGAGGACTGGGAGCGCAACTTTATGCCCAATCCGGGTGAAATTACCAGCTTTCACATGCCGGGCGGGCCGGGGGTGCGGGTGGACTCGCATGCCTATCAGCGTTATGTCATTCCGCCCTATTACGACTCGCTGGTGGCCAAGCTGATATGCCACGGGGCCGACCGCGCGGAAGCCCTTAGCAGAATGAACCGGGCGCTCAATGAGTTTGTTATCGAAGGGGTTAAAACAACCCTGCCCTTTCATGCAAAACTAATCAATCACCGCAAATTCATCGAAGCCGACTTTGATACCGGCTTCCTGGACAGAACAAATTTACTTGAAGAAGGAGAGGCCTGATGAACATACCTGACGATTTGAAATACACGAAGGATCATGAGTGGGTACGCCTCGAGGGAGACACGGCAACCGTGGGCATTACCGATTATGCCCAGGGTGAGCTGGGCGATGTGGTTTTTGTGGAGCTCCCCGCCGTGGGGGACCAGGTTAGCGCAAACGATACCTTTGGTACCATAGAAGCGGTTAAGGCCGTGGCCGATCTGTACAGTCCGCTGGATGGCGAGGTGGTGGAAGTGAACGAAGCCCTGGAAGACGCCCCGGATACGGTAAACAACGACCCCTATGGCGCGGGATGGATGGTGAAGGTAAAGGTGGCGGATAGCGGCGCCTACGAGAAGCTGCTTTCCGCCGATGACTACCGGGAACATATAGGGTAACGCCCTGAACGATTATGCCTAAAATTCTTGTCGCGGATGATAATCAGGATATGCTGGATACGCTGAGCCGTATCTTTGTGCTGTATGAGTTTGAGGTAATCACCGTGCTCAACGGCAAGGAGGCTATCCGTAAAGCCCGCGACGAGCATCCGGATCTGATTATTCTGGATGGAATGATGCCGGAAATGGATGGTTTCGATACCTGTAAAGTTCTAAAGGCGGATGTGAGCACGCGCGATATCCCGGTGGTCTTTCTGACCGCCAACTATATCGAGCTGCATCACCGTTTAAAGGGGCTGGAGCTGGGCGCGGATGACTATCTGCTAAAACCCTTTAATTCGCGCGAACTGGTGGTGCGCATCAAGTCCATACTGAAACGGTCGGAGCTGACACAGCGCCTGCGTACCGAAAACAATGTGCTGGTGGAACAAAACCAGACTATAGAAAAGAGGCTGAGTAAAATTGAGGCCGACGCGCCGGGCGGCACCCATTTGATCGTTGATCCCGAAACCGGGCTGTATACCTATGCCTTTTTTCTGGAGCATCTTAAAAATGAGTTGGATCGACTGAAAAGGTACGATCATCGTCTTTCGGTGGCCTTGATTTCGATCCAGAAAAAAGAAAAATTAAAGGATTTGCTGGGCATCCATCTTTTTAATTTTTTGGTGATTAAGATCGCCAACTTTATTTTAAAAATGATGCGCGCGGCGGATATTCTGGCCTTTAAAAAAGATGAGGGATTTTATCTGCTGTTGCCCGAAACGGAAAAGGAAGGCGCTCAAAAAAAAATCAGCCTTATCCGCCGGGCGATTGAGGAGCAGCAGTATCTTGATGAGGATATGATTAACAGCCTGCAGGTGTCCAGGAAAAAGATTGCCGATCTGTCGAAGATCCATTTCTTTTGTCATCTTATGGCCTTGTCCGCGGAAGGCGGGGAGGTGCCGGACGCCGACGAACTGTTGCGTGTTTTAAAGTCCGATAGTCATTGTCTTGAAAGAACCCGGGAAATCAACCAAAAGGGATAAATTATGTCGAAGCATAAAATACTTCTCGCAGATGACAACCCCAGCGTTTTAAAGCTGCTGGAGATCATTCTGAAGAAGCAGGGACATGAAATTGTTGTGGCTGAAAATGGGGAAGCGGCCTTTGAGCTGGCCAATAAGGAAAAACCCGATCTGATAATTTCCGACATGATGATGCCCCAGATGGATGGCCTGGAGTTTTGCTGGATGATCCGCGAAAATTCGGAAATTCCCACGGTCCCGTTTATTTTTCTCACCTCTTTCAAGGATGATGAAACGGAAGTACGCGGTTTTAGGGCCGGCGCCGACAAGTTTTTAACCAAGCCGATAGAAAGAGCCGACCTGCTCGAAGCCGTGGAGCAGCTTCTGTCCCGTCATGACCGTTTGGTACAGGCTTCCGGCGCGGACGCCATCAGTGGTGACTTGAAGGACCTTTCCATTGTGGAGGTGGTGCAGATGATGAACCTGAATAAAAAGTCGGGCATTCTGCACATTCATGGAAATATCGAAGGAAAAATCTATCTGAAGGACGGCCATATCTTTGCCGCGGCCTGTGGCGAAAAGTCGGGCGAAGACGCCGTCTATGACCTGGTGGAAAAAGCCACCGGTCAGTTTAATTTTGAGATTGCCGAAATAGATGTGGAACGTAATGTGGAGCTTTCGACCATGAATGTCATCATGGAAGCCTGCCGCATTATGGATGAAAGAAAAGCCAATGAAAGTTGAGAATGTATAAGATACTGGTTACGGACCCCCTGCGGCAAACCGCGCTGCAAATTTTTGAAGAAGCGCCGGATGTTCATTATGAAACGCATTACGGCCTGAGCGAAGATGAACTGATTGAAAAAATAAAACCGTTTAACGCTGTTTTGGTGCGCAGCGCCACGCAGATTTCCGCGAAAATTATCGACGCCGCCGAAAACCTTAAGGTTATCGGGCGGGCCGGCTCCGGTTTGGATAATATTGATGTGAAGGCCGCGGAAAAGAAGGGGATTAAGGTATTAAACACACCGGGAACCAACGCCCCCGCCGTGGCCGAAATGACCATAGCTTGTCTGTTTGCCCTGGCGCGGAATATTGCCCGCGCGGATCACACCATGAAGCAGGGACTGTGGGAGAAAAAAGCTTTTTCCGGCATTGAACTGAATGAACGCACCCTGGGCATTATCGGCTGTGGTACCATCGGTAAAAGCGTGGCTCGCAAGGCCCATGCCCTGGGCATGCAGATAGTGGTTTACAACCGCTCCCGCGTGGAAATGGATGATGTGCCCTTTGAGCAAATGGGACTGGATGACCTGTTGCGGCGCGCCGATTTCGTTTCCCTGCATCTGGCCCTGTCGGAAGAGACCCGCGGGCTTTTGGGCGAAAGAGAGTTGGCCCTGATGAAAAAAGAGAGCTATCTGCTCAATACCTCGCGCGGGGAGATTGTGGATGAACAGGCGCTGCTGAACCATCTGGAGAAGGGGCATCTGGCCGGGGCGGCCCTGGATGTGTTTTGCAATGAACCGGATTATAACAAGCAACTGGCTGCTAACGTGAAAGTGGTGGCCACGCCCCATATCGGAGCGGTGACCAAGGAATCCCAGGAACGGGTTGGCGTGCGTATCGCCGATTTGACCCTGGAATTCCTGCGTTCCAAGTATATCTTTCTATAAAATAAAAAAAATAAAAGCAGGAGTCCCAAAGATGTTGGAAGAACAATTTAAATTAAAAGTCGGTTTGGCGGAAATGTTAAAGGGCGGCGTTATCATGGATGTGACCAATGCCGATCAGGCAAAAATTGCCGAGGAGGCCGGCGCCGTGGCGGTTATGGCCCTGGAACGCATACCGGCCGATATCCGGGCCGATGGCGGCGTGGCCCGCATGTCCAATCCTAAAATGATTAAGGATATACAAAAGGCGGTCACCATTCCCGTAATGGCCAAGTGTCGCATCGGACATTTTGCCGAAGCGCAGGTTCTGCAAACCCTGGGCATCGATTTTATAGATGAAAGCGAAGTGCTGACGCCCGCCGATGAAGATAATCATATCTGGAAGCATGATTTTAAAATACCCTTTGTCTGCGGGTGCCGGAATCTGGGCGAGGCTCTGCGCCGTATTTCCGAAGGGGCGGCCATGATCCGTACAAAAGGCGAAGCGGGGTCGGGAAACATTGTGGAAGCGGTGCGGCACATGCGGCGGGTACAGTCCGAAATAAAACACGTGGCCACCCTGGATAAACATGAACGGGTGGCTTTTGCCAAAAATATCGGCGCATCCCTGGAACTGGTACAGTATGTGGGCGAACACGGCAAGTTGCCCGTTCCCAATTTTGCCGCCGGGGGCGTGGCCACGCCGGCCGACGCATCGCTGATGATGCAGCTTGGCGCCGAAACCGTTTTTGTGGGCAGCGGAATCTTTAAATCGTCCGATCCCGAGGCCCGGGCCAAGGCCATTGTTACCGCCACCACCCACTATGACGATCCCGATGTGGTGTGCAAGGCCAGCGAAAGCCTTGGCGAAGCCATGCCCGGAATAGAGATAAGCTCCATTCCGGAGAATGAAATGCTTCAGAACCGGGGTTGGTAGTTGGCCCGCATTGGCGTTTTGGCCCTGCAGGGCGATTTTGAAAAACACAGTCTGATGATCGAACAATTGGGGCATCAGGCTGTTGCGGTGAAAAAAAAAGAACATCTGTCCGGGTGCGACCGGCTGATTATGCCCGGAGGGGAATCCACGGCGATTCTTAAGCTGATAGACCGTTTAGGAATGCGTGACACGCTGGAAGAGTTTATTGCCGGACATCCCGTTTTGGGAACCTGTGCCGGGTTAATCATGCTGGCCCGGGAGGCCGACCGTCTGCCCGCGCCCCCGTTTGCCGCCATTGATATCCGCGTGCAACGCAATGCCTATGGCCGGCAGATCGACTCCTTTATCGACCGTATTGACGTTGACTTTGAGGGTCGTAAAAAACAGATGGAGGCGGTTTTTATCCGCGCGCCGAAGATAGTGGCGCTGGGGCCGGAGGTACGGGTGATGGCCCGTCATAAGCAGGATGTGGTGCTGGCGCGTCAAAAACATATTATGGTCGCCACTTTTCATCCCGAGTTAACGGCGGATGGCGCCCTGCATGACTTTTTTATAAACAAACTTTGATGATGGATCTGATATTGGTGCATTGCACCCTGCCTGACAGGGACACCGCGCAAAAAATAGCGCGTGCCGTGCTGGATGAACATCTGGCTGCCTGCTGTACGATAACACAACCCGTTCTCTCACTTTATCACTGGCAGGGCAAGAGGGAGCAGAGCGAGGAAACGCTGATGCTGATAAAAACCGTCCGTCGCCATTTTGACGCTCTGGAAGCCCTGATACGCAGAATGCATCCCTATGAAGTTCCTGAGATTATCGCTCATAAAATTGACCATGCGTCCGATGCTTATGGTCAATGGATAGAATCAAGTGTGAGAGAGATATGACCATAGACATTTCACCCATCCTGGCAGATAAAACATCGGGTTCCTACAGTTATACGGTAAAAATTCTAAAACGCATTTCGGAGTTTATTCAAAACGAAGGCGCCGGTCTTTCTCCGGAAGCTTTGTTTGAAGAGGTGCATCAGGCCGGGCGGCGGCTGATAAAGGCCCAACCCAATATGGTGCTGGTTCGCCGCTATAACAATCAACTGATCTCGTTTTATAAGCGTACGCTGAAAGCAGGTAAAACGGATAACGAACTGCGCGCGGCCCTGGTGGAAAAGATCGAAGAGCTCCTGGCCGAAATGGAGAGCAATCTGGACGTTATTGCCCGCAGCGGCACCAAAGTGATTACCAACTTCAACAAGATCATGACCATCAGCAACAGCACCGCCGTAAGGCGCATCCTGGAAGAGGCCATACGTCAAAAGCGAAAGTTTGAGGTCTATGTGGCGGTCAGCATGCCCCCGGGCGAGGGCACGCATCTGGCGGAATACCTGTCGCAAAGGGGCGTAAAGGTAACCGTGGTGGCCGATTCCCAGATAGGGGTGGTTATGGATGAGATGAATCTGGTTCTGGTGGGGGCCGACAGGCTTTATGAAGAGGGCTTTGTCAATAAGGCGGGCACGCTGCCCATGAGTCTGGTGGCCGACCAATATCATGTACCGGTTTATCTGGCCGCCGAAACAACAAAAGTACTCAGGGAATCCGAGCGTACCATAAAGAATATCGGGGAAGAGGCCGGAGAGGTCTATCTTCCTGACAATAAGGAAATTAACGTCATAAATTATTATTATGAAAAGATTCCCTTCAGCGCCATTCGCAAGGTGATATGCGAAGAGGGTGTTTTTGAGGTACAGGAATTCCAAAGCTGGTATCTTGGAGATTGATTATGCCCAACAGCAGCATTTTTATTACCGAACTAAAGGATGAACAGTCCATAGACATACCCGGCGAGGTTATTAAGGGGCTTAGCCTGCAACCCGGCGACAAGGTGGAAGTGTTTATTAAACGGATTCGTTCACGCAGGCTGGATATAAAAATATCCCGCAACCCCCTTACTAAAATCCTGGATATTAAACCGTAGGCGCTCATGAAAAAAAGCAGCAATGTTTTTATCGATACATCGGCCTGGCTGGCCATATTAAACCCGGATGACGGCAGCCATGAAAAGGCGCGCGCTTATTATGCCGGACTGCTGGAGCGGGGCGCGAGACTTTTTACAAACAACATTGTTTTGGATGAAACGCTGGACCGTCTGAAAAGGGAGATGGGCAACAAGGTGGCCATGGAGTTTATGGCCATTATCGATGAAGGCGTTTTAAGCCTTTCCATTCGCCTGGACTGGATTTCCCGCCGTGTCAGGCGCTCGGCCATCGAGTATCTGCTCAGCAGCCGCAATGACGACCTGACCCTGAACCACTTTTATATTTTGGAAACGCTCCGGCGTAAGCGGATAGATATAGTTTTTTCCTTTGACCGCGCCCTGCGGGCTTTCGACTTTCCCATCATGCCCCAGGGAGAATGAGGATGTCCCGCCAGTATGTTATGGTTGCCGGGCTGAATGACGAAGCCACGGCCACGGCCATACGTTTTTATCGCGCCGGTATCCCCGTAATCCTGATGGACGTTGAGGATACGCCCCCCGATATTTACGCGCATCGTAATTTCAGCCATCTCCTCACTTTGGGCCGAAAGGAACGTTTTGGCGTGGAAGCCCGTACCTTTGCCGACTATAGCTATCATACGCCGGCGGATATTAAAGACAGCGCCGCCTTTGTAAGCCGTTGTATTGCCGACCGGCTGATACCCTGTTTGCGGGAAGAAGAGCTGGCCGCGCTGGCCAGGGACAACGAGCTGACGCTGCTGTGTTGCGTTTCGTTGCCATCGCCGCCCGCCGCGGTTACGGAGATATATGCCCTGGAAGGATGCCGGGCGCCCCGTACGCGTTACACGGTGGATTACAGCGGCATGGTTCTTTACCCCGCCCTGGAGTATGAAGCGCTTAAGGCCACGATGGATGAAAGCGGCGGCCTTTTTAAAGCGCCGGTGGACGGAGTAGTGCAGACCATAAAGTCCGTTGGCGACGCCATACGCATTCATGAGCCGCTATTGCATATAGACCGCCATAATGTCGAATCGGAAACGGAGGGAATTTTAACGGGCATACTGCCCAGCGGATCATATATAAAGGCGGGGACGGTGGTGGCCCGTGTGGAAAAAGGGGCGAAACATATAGAACGTTTGCCCGCGCAAAGCTGGGCCGTGGCCGGGGCATTTTTAGAACTCTTTTTTTATGAAAAAAAGTTAAAATAAATTTTTGATCTTTATGAAAAACACCGTATATTAAAAACTCTTTTGAACGGGAGCCAGTAGCTCAGCTGGTAGAGCAGCGGCCTTTTAAGCCGTTGGTCCTGGGTTCGAATCCCAGCTGGCTCACCA
>JALTKX010000005.1 GCA_027006055.1 Calditrichia bacterium
CGTCTCCGCAAGAGCACAAAAAAGCAAATCCCTTTTACAAGGGTAACAGGGAAAGAACGGCCCCCATGGCGCCCCCGCACATGGAGAAGGTGGAAACCGTGGAAGCTGTCTTTTCGGGTCCGCTCGGTTTTCTGCAAAATATCAATGCCCATAAATTCCTGGCCATAGATATCGACAGCGATAAAATCCGTTATATTTCCGGGAAGATGGCCGGCAAGGTTATATCGGTTACCACCAACGACGCGCGGGTTTTACCCGATCGCGATACGGATTCCGATAAGATTCTGCAGGTAACATTGGCTAATATAAAAACCAATGTTTATAAGTCGGGCATGAAAATACACGTCAGTTTTTACAGCCCGGACATAACCCTTAAGATTATTGAGCTGCCGAAAATGCGCAAGGAAAAGGAGATACAAAGCGCGCTCTATTTTAAGCTGCAAACGGACCTGCCCGGTTTTAACGATGATAACCTTTGGCGGTACAAGGCCCTGGGAACCCTGGAAAAGGACGGGGGGGAATTCCAGCGTTTTCTTGTATTGGTGATCCCTAAATTCATCGTAGAAAAGTATATGAACATATTGTTGCGCACCGGACTCAGGCCGGATACCCTGGTTCCCCGGCCCATAGCGCTGGTTAACACCTATGAACGTCTGGTTAAGGACCCCGGTCACGATGTTTTGGTGGATATCTCCTACGGCTTGACGCACATTATTTCCCTGGATGCCTCGCATATCGAGTTTACCCGCACGCTAAGCACGGGCGCGGCCAACCTGGAGGCGGCCGTTCATGATAAAAAAAGCGTATTGATGACGCCGGATACTTTTAAGGTAGGCCAGGACCCCGGTATCGGCAAGGAAGGCGCCCTTAAACCGGAAGCGATCCGCAAGGCCCTCAAGATAAAGCTACGGGCGCTGAATGCCCATCAAAACCCCGTGCTGCAACTGTTTAAAAATGAAATTCAGAACTCCATGGAGTATCTGCGCACGCAAACCGGCGCCGGTGGGAATCTGCGGCTCTTTTTAACAGGCTACGGGATTCAAAAAGAAAATCTTATCGGCTATTTAAAAAATCAGTTATCGGTGCCTGTTTTTATTTTAACCCCCCGTCTTGGCAACCGGGAATATACCCAATGTGGAGAGTTCAGCGCCGCCCTGGGGGCAATCGCCCCGGCCAAGAGCCCCTTTAATGTGGTACCGGATGAATATAAAGTCAACGCTTTGTTCAAACAGTTGAATATTCTTCTATTTATACTGGGCAGCATGGCCCTCTCGTCGGTTTCCTATATGACGATGACCACGAACGCCTCCATCGCGGAAAACCAAACGGCCCTGGAAAACTTGCAAAAGCGCTATCAACAACTTAATCCCATAGAAGTTGAGTATCAGGCCGTCAAGCAGAATATTAAAAAAGTGGATGGTGAAAGGAACCGTCTTTTAGCCGCCATAGAGGCGGCCAGTCCCCTGACGGAAGTAATGAAAATGCTAAGCAATGAAACACCGGAACAGATTATTTTAACGGAATTGCGCATAAGCAGCAGTTCGGGGTTTGGGATCGAGCGCAAAAAGAGATCGCGGAAATCCAAAAAGGGTAAAAAGGCAAAGCCAGCGGCGGAACAACGGGAATACAATGTACGGCTACTGGGCTATGTGAACGGCGACTATCTGATGAGCGACGTCATTCTGATCAACTATCTGGACCGTCTGAAAAAAGTGGGTTACTTTAAAAATATTTCGGTAAGTGAAAAGTCAAAAAGGAATGCGAGCCAGAAAATGTCTTTTGAAGTAAAGGCTTCGTTTTAAACCATGAATGCAAAGAATCTTTTTATAGCACTGTTTATAACTTTTAGCGCCGCCACAACCGTGGCCATTCTGTTTTATCACAATCCGGCCGGGGAACAGCTGCGTGAGGTGAAAAAGGAGCTGCAACGTAACACGGCCCGCTTTAACAATGCCAGCCATGCTAACAGGGATATTGAAAACGTCAGACTGAAGTATGAACAGAGTCTGAAAAGCCTGCAGGATGTTGAAAAGCGTTTTATATATCGCCGGGGCCTGGGTGAAATTACCACGCGCCTGAAGCAACATGCCAAAAGCTTCAATCTGGAACTGATAGATTTTACCCCCATCTTTAAGGTCTATTTTTCCGATACCTCTTCTTCACGGGTAAAAAAGCTGCCCTTTACCCTTACGGTTTCCGGCTCCTATCTGGACGTGGGCCATTTTATCGAAAGCTGGCCCGAAATGGAATTCTTTATAACTCCGGGACAATTGTATCTGGGGAAAAAAGGCATAAAATCCAATTTAGTTGAAGCCGATATTACGGGATTGCTATATGCCTGGGACGACACGGGAGGCGCGCATGACGCTCGATAAACGGGAAAAGAATATGCTCTATGTACTGGCGGTTGTTCTGCTGGCCTTTGTGGTAGACCTGTTTATTAACAGCGAAGACTATGCCTGGCTGACCGGTTCGGCCGGCGGCGGGGAGACACATACGGAAAAAGTAAAGCCCCAGGCCGTAAAAAAGGTTTCCGGGGTAAAAGCCTCCTATGCCGGATCGATACGGGAATGGGGGCGCGACCCTTTTTTTGATCCGGCCAATACCGTTAAAAAGAAGGTACGCCGCAAGGTTAAAAAAGTGGTCGCTCTTAACCTGAAAGCCATAAGTATCGCCCGGTCGGGCTCGGTGGCCATGATAAATGACAAGGTACTGACCGTGGGCGATAACATCTCGGGCTATACCATTGCCCGCATCGGGGAAAAGTCCGTTGAACTGGTCAAGGACGGAAAGAGCAGAATTCTTAAACTGAAATAACCGGGGTTGTTCATGAAGCTGAAGATCGCAATCATAATACTAATAAGTGTCTCCCTGCTTCAGGCAGGGGATCTGGAAGAGAAACTTAGCCAAAAAGTGTCGCCTAAATTTAACGGGGCTTCCATAACCGAGGTATTGAAACTCTTTGCCCGGCAACACTCGCTCAATCTGGTGGTCAGCGGCGATGTGAAGGGGCGCGTCAGCGTGCAACTGTTCGATGTAACCCTGGCCGATGCCCTGAATACCATTCTAAAATCCATGGGCTATCACTATGTTGTTGAAAATGACGTTTTGTTGGTGAAACCCTACAATAAGGAAATGAACGGCGAGCGGGTGACGCGGGTTTATGCCCTTAAATACCTGAACGGCTTTCATCTGATGACCACCCTGCAACCCCTGCTTTCCACCAAGGGAAAAATTACGCCCCTGTTGGCCGAAAAGGTGAAGGACGAAAACGATCAACGTTCCAATATTCTGGTGGTTTCCGATCTTTGGGAAAACATCCGGGATATAGATAAGGTTATTAAGGAAATAGATGTTCCCCAAAAACAAATTCTGATAGAGGTTCGTCTGATCGAATCCCTGATCGGCAACGAGGAGCAATACGGGCTTAACCTGCCCAAGAGAATCGGGGTGTCGATGGACGGGGCGGAGGTGACTGCTCCCATTACCAAAAGCACAAGCGGGGGCAGCGGCGGTAAGCGTTTGCTTTCCGCCTGGTATGAACTGCCCAAGGGGCCGGACGGTTTGAACCTGGGCGTGCTGAATGTGGATCAGCTTTCCGTGGCTCTGGACATGTTGTCTAAGGATAACGGCTCCAAGTTGATATCCAACCCGCGGGTAACCACCCTGAACAATAAAAAGGCCACCATAAAAATTGGCACAACCGTACCTATTCAGGAGGTGAACCGGGGTATTGGCGGCGATATCATCTCTTACCGGGAAAAGGAAGTGACCATTAATATGGATGTGATTCCCGTGATTAATGACGACAAGCGTATCACCCTGGATGTGCATCCCATTCTGGAGGAGATCATCGGTTATATCGGGCCGGCCGATGCGCCGCAGCCCATAACCTCCAAGCGGGAGGTTAAAACAGTGGTGACCGTGAACACCGGGCAAACCCTTGTGCTGGCCGGACTGGTTAAGGAAACCCGTAATAAGACGACGGAAAAAATATGGCTGCTGGGGGACATCCCCATTTTGGGTTACCTGTTCCAGAATACGATCACCAAGGTGGAAAAGTCCGATCTGCTTATTTTCATCACCACCAGCATTGTCGGTTACAACTCAAAAACGCGCACGGGTAAAAATGGCCGTTAATATAGAAAAGGTTTTTACCGAAACTCTGCGCCTGGCCATAAACAACGGCGCCTCGGACGTGCACTTTAGCGGCAATATGCCTCCGGTAATCCGTATGATGGGCCAGTTGCGGCAGGTGGATACCGAGCCCCTGGATAATCAGGAGCTTACGCGGCTGTTCATGGCCATGCTTACGGAAAAGCAGAAAAGCTATTTCCAGCAACACAACGAGATAGACCTGGCCATTGAACTGAATAATCTTTCCCGTTTCCGCGTCAATTTTTACCAGCATATGAAAGGCATCAGCGGGGCTTTCCGCATCGTCGCCTCCACTATCCGCACCATGCAGGAGCTGCGCCTGCCGGTTATATTGAAAACCATTCTGGAACGGCGCAAGGGGCTGATTTTGGTGACCGGCCCTACCGGCTCGGGTAAGTCCACTACCCTTGCTTCCATGATTCACGAAATCAATCTGAACCGTTCCGATCATATCATAACCATCGAAGACCCGATCGAATATGTGCATAAACCCGTAAAGAGCATGATACATCAACGGGAAATAGGTCTGCATGCCGATGATTTCTCCGCCGCCCTGCGCAGCGCCCTGCGCGAAGACCCGGACGTTATTCTGGTGGGGGAGATGCGTGACACGGAAACCATATCCAACGCCCTGCGCGCGGCGGAAACGGGGCATCTGGTACTTTCCACGCTGCACACAAACTCCGCCCCCGACACGGTGGACCGGATCATTAATGTTTTTCCGGCCGAGCAACAGCAGCAGGTGCGTCAATTGCTGGCCAGTTCCCTGGTGGCGGTTATTTCCCAACGCCTGGTGCCGCGGGTGGTCAACAATGACCGCGTGGCCGTGATGGAAATCCTGATCAATACCGACGCCGTGAAAAATCTGATCCGCGAAGGAAAAACCCATCAGTTGGATTCCGCCATTCAAACCGGAATGGAACATGGCATGCAAAACTTTGATCGCAGTCTGATGGATTTAAAACAAAACAATATGGTAGCGCCTCATTTGGAGTTGAAAAATTATGTTTGATAAAATTCTTTTAAAGGCACGCCGGCTCTTTTGGGCCGCGGCGGTACTGGCAGTGGCCTCCTGCGCGGATGTGACCGATACGTCCAACATAGCCGTGATAAACGGCACCGTCTATACCTATAGCGACGGCCAACTGGTTCCGGTGGAAAATGCTCTTGTTTCCGCGGTGGAGGTTTACCGTCAGGCAAACACGGATATTAACGGCAAGTACAGCTTTTCCCTGGAGCTGCCCGCCGCCGAACAGCAAATAACCATTCAGGCTTCCAAGGCGGGATATATCAGCGGCCAGGTACAGGCCCTGGCCAAAAACGGAGAGACCTTTTTGGCGCCGGATTTGACGCTTAGTCTGATCAATGCCGATACCAGCGGCGGTCTGCCCGTGTCAACCTCCGGCGACGCGGCCCATATCCAGCTTACGGAAAACAGCGTGCCCCAGATCTACATCTATTCTTCCGGCCTGAGGGAGTCGGCCACGATGCGCTTTTCTCTTACCGACGCCGAGGGAAATGTTGTTGACAATGAACATAGTGAAACGGTTTTTTTCCGGATTCTGAACGGGCCGGGCGGCGGGGAATATCTTTTTCCGGACAGCATGACCAGTAAAAACGGACTGGTAAGCACCACCCTGAACAGCGGCATAAAAGCGGGGCCGGTACAGATAGAAGCCTATTTTGTGCGTGAAGGCGCCACCTATCGCACCATTCCGCCGCGCGTGGCCATCTATGGCGGTTTGCCCGATCAGGATCGTTTTAGCCTGGCGGCGGAGCAGATGAATATTGCCGGACAGGTACGTTTCGGCATTGTGGACAATATCACCGCCTTTGTCGGCGATAAGTACGGCAATCCCGTGGCCCCGGGCACGATTGTCTATTTTACCAGCCAATACGGTATCATTCAGGGCGCGGCCATAACCGATGAACTGGGACGGGCCGTGGTTCAGTATCTGACGGCGGCGCCCCTGCCCGCGGACCCGGCCAACAGTTCCTTTACGGAAATAAGGGCCGTGACCTATGGCGATACCCTGGGCGAGAAAAAACTGGAGACCACACTGGACTTACTGCTCTCCGCGGCCACGGCGGGCATAGAAGTTAATCCGCAAAGCTTTAACTACACCAATTTGAATAATGGCATTGCCTTTGATTTTAAGGTGAAGGATATCTACGGCAACCCCCTGGTGGCCGATACGCGGATTAAGGTGACCAGCACGGCGGGCACTCTGTACGGAGATAAGGATGTTACCCTGCTGGATAACCGCTATCCGGGAAACGGCAGCACGGAGTTTTCCTTTAGCTGGGCGCCGGGCGACAGCCTGAAGGATACGCAGGTCTACATCAATATTCAGGTAAACTCACCGGCGGAAGGCAATGGCAGCCGTTCCCTGAGACTGGTGGGAACCAAGGTGGATTCCCTGCCTTAGGCCTGTTTTTTCTTGCCGAATTCCGGCGAGACATTTATAAAACGGGTAACCCAGATGGCGGGAATGATCGATATGATCACCCAGATGAAAAAGTTCTGGTAGCCGATCTGTTCCTGCAGCCAGCCGCTGAACATGCCCGGAATCATCATCCCCAGGGCCATAAAGCCGGTGGTGATGGCAAAATGGGCGGTTTTGTGGCTACCCGACTCGGAAACATAAATCATATACAACATATAGGCGGTAAAACCAAAGCCGTACCCCAGCTGCTCTATGGCCACGGCCACATTGATCCAGAAGATACTGTCGGTTTGGTAATAGGAAAGCAGTACATAGACCACATCCGGCAGGTTAATGGCAAAGGCCATGGGCAGCAGCCAGTACTTCAGGCCGTCCCGGGCGGCCAGAAAGCCTCCCAACAGACCGCCGATGGTCAGTGAAATCAGACCCACCGTGCCATAGACCCAGCCCACCTGTCCCGTGGTCAGGGCCAGGCCGCCCGCTTCCTGGGCATCCAGTAAAAAAGGCGAGGCCAGCTTAACCAGTTGAGCCTCGGCAAAGCGGTAAAGCATCAGAAAAAGTAAAATACGGCCGATATCCTTCTTTTTGAAAAAGAGCGCAAAGGTTTTCAGAAACTCCGTGAAGATGGTTTTAACGGCCGGCATTGCGATGCTTTTTTCCACGCGGGGCAGGGCATAGCGATGGTAGAAGGAGAACAGGACAAACAGTCCGGCCAGTAACAAAAAGGTGACGATCCAGGCCAGCTCCACATTGCCGCTTTGCAGCTTAAACACGGCCTGACTGGCGCTTTTCAGCTTAGGGTCGATCTGTACCGGCACCAGGGCCGGGGTTTTCCAGTTGTCGCGGGTAAATTCCAGGCGTCCTTCTCCGGCCAGCGCAATGCTTTTGTCGCCGTGTACCCGGCCGATGTTGACCACAACGGTTTCATCCGCTCCGGGCTGTTGGGCCAGGTAAACGGCCAGCATACCGATATTGCCGGTGTGGTTGGGCCGCTTTCGGTTGGCGCCGCCGAAATGTTCACGTAAAAATCGGCCAAGGGGTTGTGAAATATATTCATGCCAAAGAGAGTGCCCCTCGGCTTCCCGCTTTTGTTCGGCGGTTAGCGGGCGTTGAATGTGTTTATGGAGAATGTTCCATTCCCGCGCCCGGGTAATCAGGGAATCATAGGTCTCCTTGGAGATGGGATGCGTGTTAAGCTCCAGCCGGGCCGGTTCCACCAGGATGGCTTGCGTGGAGGAGGCGGGCGGCGGTGCAAGCTCATCGGGGGAAATGATCTGCTGGTGGCTGTATTGCGGAGAGACTTCCACGGCAATCTCCACGCTTTGCAGACCGCTGTTTTCTTCAATCGTTCCCGCCACAATAACCAGTAGCCCCTGTCCCGTCAGCATGGCCAGGCGGTAAAAGGTGCTGCGGATTCCGACGAACCAGGCCTGATCGTGCTCATCCAGACCCAGCATGTAAAAGCCGTCGGCGGCGATATCGTGCGTGGCCGAGGAAAAGGCCAGCAGCCAAAGAAAGGCCAGCGTATATTGAAAAAAACTCTCCACGGGGATGGTGAAGGCCACCCCGGCAAAACCGGCGCCCAAAACCAGTTGAGCGGTGACGATCCACCAGCGTTTTGTACGGATGATATCCACCAGCGGGCTCCAGAAGGGCTTGATCACCCACGGTAAATATAGCCAGGAGGTGTATAAGGCGATATCCGTATTGGAGATGCCCAGTCTTTTATACATAATCACCGATACCGTCATGACAACGATGTAAGGCAATCCTTCGGCATAATACAGGCTGGGTATCCAGCCCCAGGCCTCACGGCGGGATTTCTGCATGGGGGCTCCGTAAATTTTAACGATTAGTCGTATATTTTTTTCAGATAGCTGTTGGGGTAGTAGTG
>JALTKX010000006.1 GCA_027006055.1 Calditrichia bacterium
AGTACCTGAGCGCCGATAATATCTGGGCCGTGCCCGCCTCCGTCATCCTTGCCGTGCCCCTGTATTCCAGCGCGTCGGGCATCATTCCCGTTATTCAGGTGCTGGTGGCCAAGGGCATTCCGCTGGGCACGGCCATTGCCTTTATGATGGCCGTTGTCGGTCTCTCCTTTCCGGAAGCGATGCTGCTAAAAAAGGTGATGAGCATGAAGATGATATTGACCTTTTTTGGCGTGGTGGCCCTTTGTATCATTTTTTCGGGCTATCTGTTTAACATAATTTTGGTGTGACCGTTGTGGGTATGGGCGCGGCGTGCCCAATAAACGGCCCATGGGAAAAAGATAAGCGTTTTTTACGGGATTGTTTTATATTTTTCGGCTGAAGGTTACATGCCTAAGGGCAAAAGAAAGGGGCGCCATGGAATTTTCCGAATATCTGAAAACTTTTGATTACAGGGCTCGCCGGGAGATGAAAATCAATATCGCCACCCTTCTCGATCTTTTTAAAAAGGGTGAAGCGCAGATAATCGATATTCGCTTTGCCGAAGAGGTGAAGGCCTGGGGATTTGGCTTTATGAAAAACATTCCCTTAAACGAATTACCGGAGCGTCTTGATGAAATTGACGGGGACAAATGGATTGTAACGGTTTGTCCCCATTACGACCGCGCCGCAATAGCGCGACACTATCTGACGCTAAAGGGCTATAGAAGTAAATATCTGGTTGAGGGACTCCTGGGGCTGGCGGACTATCTGCGGGGTGACCGGGCCCGGGATTTTATCACGGCTATCGATACCGGGGACGGGGCTTCCGCTTAGGGTATCCGTTCTCGCCCTAAAATCTGCCTTGTTATATCACACAACGGAGCAAAGCTATGAATTGGAAGACACATTTTGAAGAGGCCAAAGCGGAATCGGCGCAAACGCATAAACCGATCCTGCTTCAGTTTGAAATGGATAATTGCGGCGGCTGTAAAAAGTTGTACGCGGAAACCTATAGCGATGGAAAGGTGCGTGCGGAAATGGAAAAGTGGTTCGTACTGCTTAAGCTGGATCTGATCCGTGACCGTGACATCCGCAGGCTGCTTTCCGCGTATTGGACGCCATCCTTCTATTTTTTGGATCATCAGGGAAAACCCTACTTTAATTTTAACGGTTATGTACCCGCGATGGAATTACGCGTCTTTTTGCGGCTTGGCTTTGCCGAAACCCAAATCCCGGTGGGAAAATATGCGCGGGCCATGGAAGTGATGGATGATGATAGTGACGCCTTGCGGGGAAGTGCGCTGTTCCCCCGGCTGCTGCTGCAAAAAGGCATAGCGGCCTATATCAGGTCGAAAGACAGGGCCGCCTTTATGAAAACCATGGCGGCCATCAGGGAGACCTATCCCGACAGTCTGGAAGCCAGGATGTACTTTTGGGACTAAACGCTATTTCGCGCGGGGATTGGCTTCTCCACCGCTATCCCCGCTACTTTTTATGGTATGTCGGTGTAATAAGAATGTAACGTTTTAAGTAATAATACGGAGAAAGATTCATGCAAAAGCTAACAAAGCGCCTGTCGTTTTTAGACCGCTATCTGACCCTATGGATATTCGTGGCCATGTTGACCGGCGTGGCCTCGGGGTATTTCTATCCCGGCATCGTTGACTTCTGGGGACTGTTTCAGGTGGGAACCACCAACATCCCCATCGCCGTTGGTTTGATTTTAATGATGTACCCGCCTTTGGCCAAGGTGCGTTATGAGGAACTGGGTGAGGTGTTTAAAAACTGGAAGGTGCTCACGCTTTCTCTGGTGCAAAACTGGATTATCGGGCCGGTTTTGATGTTTGCCCTGGCTATTGTTTTTTTACAGGATTATCCCTCCTATATGTATGGTCTGATCATGATAGGGCTGGCGCGCTGCATTGCCATGGTGATCGTCTGGAATGAACTGGCCCGGGGTGACAGTGAGTATGCCGCGGGTCTGGTGGCTTTTAATTCCATCTTCCAGGTTTTGTTCTTTTCTGTGTACGCCTATGTTTTTATCACCATTTTACCTACCTGGTTCGGTCTGGAGGGCACGGCCGTTGCCGTAACCATCGGGCAGA
>JALTKX010000007.1 GCA_027006055.1 Calditrichia bacterium
CTAAACTCATCCTGAGCCTCGCGCGGTACATTGCAGTTCTCCGCGCATAAATCGGCCGCGTTGCCCATATGAAAATCATTATACGGGTCCCACAGCCCATCCTTAATCATGCCATCCACCAGGGTAACATTGCCCATTTTATGTCCCTGACGGTATCCCGGCAGGTAAAAAGGGGCCTGGCTCATATTTTCCATGCCCCCGGCCACAACAACTTCGGCGTCACCCACCATGATGGCCTGGGCGGCAAGCATTACCGCCTTAAGTCCGGAGCCGCACACTTTGTTTACCGTCAGGCATTGAACGCCTTTATCCAATCCCGCGCCCAATGCCGCCTGACGCGCCGGAGCCTGTCCTTCGTTAGCGGGCAGGACATTGCCCATAATCACTTCGTCAACCAACAAGGGGTCTATGCCCGCCTTGCGCACGGCATCCTTTATGACGGCACTCCCCAGGCGGGTGGCCGGCACATCCTTAAATTGGCCTAAAAACGACCCCACCGCGGTACGCGCGGCGCTGACAATGACAACTTTTTTTATTTCAGCCATATCACACTTCCTTAAAGAGATAAGCCTTAAATTTACCGATATTCTCTTCCTATATCAAATGTAGCTCTATTTATCTTCGGCGGTGTCATAAGAGTCGTAGGCGTCTATAATTTTTTTCACCAGGGGATGGCGCACGACATCTTCCCGGTCCAGGCGCACCACACGTATCTGTTCAATGGATTTAAGCACTTTAATACCGGAGATGAGACCCGATTCCTTACCATGTTCCAGATCGACCTGGGTTACGTCACCCGTTATCATGGCCTTGGTATTGGCGCCAAGACGGGTAAGGAACATTTTCATTTGCGTAAAGGTGGTGTTCTGCGCCTCATCCAAAATGACAAAGGCATTGTTGAGGGTTCGGCCGCGCATATAGGCCAGGGGAACGATTTCGATACTTTCATCCTCAAACATACTTTTCAACTGGCTTTTGGGAATCATATCCTCCAGAGCGTCATACAGCGGTTTCAGGTAAGGGTCTATCTTTTCCTTAAAATCACCGGGCAGATACCCCAGACTTTCACCGGCCTCAACGGCCGGACGGGTCAGTATTATTTTTTTTATGCGCCCGCTGTTATAAAAATGTACGGCCAGGGCCACGGCCACATAGGTTTTTCCGGTTCCGGCGGGACCGACAACAAAAACCAGATCATGCCCGGCCACGGCCGAAACAATCTGCCTTTGTCCTTCCGATTTTGGCCGGATGGCTTTTTTTGCCGTGGTAATTACCTCTTCACTCATGGCGTCGCCGCCCACGGGCGTATTTATATTCACCTGAACATTATGGCGATGTACCTGCATCAAGGTATAAACATCGTTTTCGGTCAGGCGTTTTTTCCGGCGCAGCAGGCCAGCCATTTCATCGCACACCATATAGGCCTGTTCCACATCATTTTCGGGGCCTATTATCTTTATTTGCGATCCTCTCGGCATTACGCGACACCCCGTGGAACGGGCGATGAGATTTATAAAAGATTCATTGGGGCCATAAAGAAGCACGGGCGAGATATCATCGCCGATTGTGTATACTTTTTCTTTTAGATTTTCCATGGTTCTATAAATAAAAAAAGCTTCCGGCCAAATAACCGGAAGCTTTTCCTAATACTTTTATTTCCTACCGCTCTATCTTAAGAACCTGGTAAGGATAAATTACATTAGGATCGGAGATCGTGGTTTTATTCGATTCAAACAGCTTTTGCCATTTAAAGGAACTTCCGTACACGTTTGAATAACCGGCGATCATGGAAAGGTTTTCACCTTTTTGAACCAGATACTCATTGGGGCCGACAACACGCGGAATGGTCAACACCTGATCGGGGAAGATCAAATCCGGGTTTTTAATCTGATCGGAGTTGGAAGTGTATATGCGCATCCAGGCATAGGCGTCGCCATAGATATCTTCCTTGGCCGCGATTTTCCACAGATAATCTCCACGGGTAACGGTGTAGGAAGGAGGCACGACGGTTTTGCCTTTTTCACGCGCCTGGTTGATCAGGCTTTCGATTTGATTTAAAGCCTTCTCATTGGCGGTAAGCGTGGAAAGATCATTTTTTCTGAACTCGGCTACCTTGGCGGCAAAATCATCCAATTCATTCATGCGGCTGTAAATATCTTCCGGGGACATGCCGAGAAAGCTGTTCACATCGCTTTTCAACTTGGCGATCTCGGAGGCATAGGCCTCGTTGCCGGCCTTATCGGAGCTGGCGGCCGCATATATTTCATTCCAGGTTTGATCGATTTCCTGATTAAGAGACTCAAGCTCGGCCTTGAGAGCAGCAATACGGGCATCCTCATCGCTGACACCCTGCTCGGCCGTGGCCAGGCGTTCCTGCCATTTTTGCAATTCGGCATTGTATTGTTCCTGGGTCATCTCATCATAGTTATAAGAATAGTTCTGTGCATATACTGACATAAAGGAAACCAGTAACACAGCAATCGTTAATTTCATTAATTTCATTTTAAATCTCCTTTGAATAACTGTGGTTACTCGTTTTCGGCACTTTTACGTGCTTCCACTGCTTTAGTTACCTTTTCCTTTTCCGCCTTTGCTTTTTGCAACTCGGCTTTCTTGGCGTCTACCTGACGTTGCAGGTCATCAGCTTCAGCTTTCTTGTCCTGATATGTTTTTTCCGCTTCCAGAGCGGCGGAACGGGTTTCCTCAAGCGTGCGAATCTCTTCTTCGTCTGCATGCCATCCACAACTTGAAACACTCAATCCCACCATAAGCACCAAGCCTATGCCCAGGATTCTTAAAGAGTTGGACAACTTTTTCATCAATAGCCTCCTAAATAAAAAAATGAATTCGTTGGAATAGGCAAAACCTACTAAAATCACCCGATTTTGTCAAGAATATTACGTCCTGAGCTTTATGTGCAATTCCTTTAATTGATCTTCGTCAACTTCCGAGGGCGCATTATCCATCAAAGAGAGCCCGGAACTGGTTTTGGGGAAGGCTATCACATCGCGGATAGACTCGTTTCCGGTAAGCAGCATCACCAAACGATCCAGTCCAAAGGCGATGCCTCCATGCGGCGGCGCCCCATATTTTAAGGCGTCCAGTAAAAAGCCAAACTTGGCCCGGGCTTCCGCTTCGCCTATATTCAGCATCTTAAATATGCGCTGTTGTATATCATTGCTATGAATACGGATACTGCCGCCGGCGATCTCGTTACCATTCCAAACCAGATCATAGGCGCGGGCCAACGCTTTTTGCGGCTCTTTATCAAAATCATCCATCTGCTCCCGCTTGGGACTGGTGAAGGGATGATGACGCGCCACATAGCGTTTTTCTTCCTCATTATATTCCAAAAGCGGAAAATCGACAACCCAAAACACTTCATGTTTATCCGCATCAATAAGCCTAAGCTCCTCACCAAGCCTTAGACGAACCGCGCCCAAGGCGTTATAGGTGATATCATACTGATCCGCCACGAAAAACAGCGTATCATTTTCACGCAGATCATATTTCTCAATCAACGCCTGCTGCTCGGTTTCGGAAAGGAACTTTGCCACCCCTGTTTGCAGACGGCCATCGCTAACTTTACAATAGGCCATGCCCCTGGCGCCGTATTTTTTGGCGTGTTCCACCAGATGATCAATCTGCTTACGGGTTATGGCATGTTTGGCCGGCAGAACCAACATGGCCACCCGCCCGTTCCGCTCCAGCACATCCTTAAAGGCGATAAAACCGGTTTCTTTAAAAACGTCCGATACCGTCTTTATGGTCAAATCAAACCGTAAATCCGGTTTATCCGAGCCGTACGTTTCCACGGCCTGGGCATAGCTAAGTTTTTTAAAAGGTGTTTGTAGTTCGATACCTAAAATTTCGTGAAAAAGATGCGCGGTCAGCCCAGAGGCAACGCGCATCACGTCATCCTCATCCACAAAGGACATTTCGATATCGATCTGTGTAAATTCAGGTTGCCGGTCTTTTCGCAAGTCCTCGTCGCGGAAACATTTTACGATCTGAAAGTATTTATCAAAGCCGGCCACCATCAACAGTTGTTTATAGGTTTGCGGAGACTGAGGAAGGGCGTAAAATTTACCGGCGAAATTACGGCTGGGCACCAAAAAGTCCCGCGCCCCTTCCGGGGTGGATTTCATCAAAACCGGCGTTTCAATTTCCGTAAACCCCACCTCTTCCATATAACGGCGCACAATCGACGTAACCCGTCCCCGTATGCGCAGGTCATTATGCAGCTTATTTCGCCTTAAGTCCAGATAGCGGTATTTAAGACGTATCTCATCATTAACCGACACATTATCATCCATCTCAAAGGGCGGCGTTTCCGAACGGTTCAGTATTTCCAGTTCGGACACAAATACTTCGATATCTCCGGTAGATAGCTCCTCATTATGGCTGTCAGCCGGTCTTTCAAAAACCGTTCCGCTTATTTTAATAACAAACTCACTGCGCAGGGTTTTGGCAAGCTCATAGTAGGTGCTGTCAAATTCAGGATTAAAAACAATTTGTGTTAGCCCGTATTGATCGCGTAAGTCTATAAAGATAACTCCGCCATGATCGCGTCGGCGGGCCACCCATCCGGAGAGGACAACGTTCTTTTCAAGATGGGATTTATTGAGTTCACCACATGTGTGTGATCGGTACATTTTCAGGCTCCAGGTCGTGTTAAAGCGCGCAATATAAAGAAATATGAAGGTACGCTCAAATATAAAAAAAAAGGCCGCCTGGCAGGCGGCCTTTAATGTCATTCAGAATTTTTAACTGCTAAATATCCATTTGTAACCGGCTGTCACATCGCCATCCTTTTTATCGATGGCATTAAAGCGCCAGCTCTTAATGCGCTTGGTAATACAATTCTCAACATTTCTGTTTTTCAGGGTCGATTTTACTATGCGTACCCGCGTTACCCGGCCATTGGGGGCAATGGTAAAGCGGACAGATACACTACCCTTTAGATTGGGATTTAGCTTGGTTTCCCTTTTGTAACAATTTTCAATACCGCTGGTATGCCTGGCCACAACCTGACCGATGGCATCCTGGGAACGGTTACTGGACTTGGAACCTTTTCCGGATACGCGTCCGCCCACACCTTTAATGGCAAAGCCGGCATCACGTTTAATATTAACTCCGGAACCGGTACCGACACCGCCACTGCTGATCAGATCATCAATGCCGGCCCGCCCCTGACGACCGCCGCTGCCCTTACGCTCTCCCAAAACGGAGCGCGTATTGCCCGAAGAGGCCGACTGTAAGCCGTCTACATTACCGATAACCTTGTCCAGGTCCCCCAGACTGCCGGAGCCGCTTTCGCCAAGAACATCATACACGGCATCCCCGCTGCCACCGCCGCCACCGGCGGAAAGCTCGCCAAGAACACCGGCGCCGGAAACCTGTTGTTGAACGCGGGAGCGCTGGGCCTGCCTTCTGGCGGCCGCCCGGCGGGCCTGTTCACGCCGCTGTTGCGCGGACTGCCCTACGGCTTCCTCCCGTTTACCAACATCCTGTTTGGCGCGCTGATCTTCCTGTTTTACTTCTTCCTGAACCTGTTCATCAACGCCAAGGGCATCTTCCTGAACTTGTTCTTCCTGAACCACGGGTTCTTCAAACTCGGTTGCGTAAAACTTTTGGATATATTTCTCTTTTAAGGCCGTTTGCAATTCCTCATGGGAATACTCAATGTTGGCCAGAATCGTGATGACAGTAAAGACTACCAAGAGAGATGAGAAAAGAATGAGAAAAAATCTTTTGTCAATTCCATCCAAAAAGTTTTTCTCAAATTCTTTCGGGAAGCTTACAATCCGGTAACCACCGCCTGATCTTGCCGCCCCCTGGGCTTGTAATTTTTTCTGATAAATTTCCATGAAATAGCCTATGTTTGGATTAACCTTTTTTTACTGTCAATAAGCGCATTTTATAATATTCCGACTTACTGCATGTATACATGACTTTATACAGAATATCAAAGTGCATATCTTCGTCACCCTGAATAATCACCGTATGTGTAAACTCCTTACCCACATCTATTTCCAGTTGTTTCTCACCCTGGGCAATTTCAGTAAGATTGTTAAAGAGCGGTTTAATAAGAACGCTTTCGGGATCAATATCCTTTAGGGACATCAAAGGTTTATTATTTACCAAGATATCATTTTTTGTCACGGAAACCTGTAGTTCCTTTTTGGGTTTTTCACCAATTACCGACTCAGGCAAAGTCAAATCCGCGGACTGGGTAACCAGCGCCCCTTCCGTGGAGAAAGATTTTAAGAGGAACAAAAGAATGATGGTCATCATGTCCATCATGGAGTTCATATTCAGTTGTCCTTCTTCCTTCTCCATGTGTCGTTTTGATTTGGACGGTTGAAAGGCCATAAATTTCTCCAGCTTTCCTTATTGTAAAACGCTGCCAAAGTTGATTTGCGGGAAAAGCGCCAGCTCATTCCCATTATCATCCTGGTAGGTCTGTACATTATCGATTAAATCAACTATATGTTGATACGCAACATCATTGGATGCGGTTATCACCGCCCTGTCCTGATCCTTATAGCCTTTTCCGGCTATTTGCTTTTTCAGCTCTATCAACTTGGTTCTCAGGGTTGCAAAATCATAACTTCCGTCGGGAAGGTTGGGCACCGTTGGCCCTTCTCCCTTATCGGAACCCAAGACCACGCTGGCATTGGCAATGGTAATACCATCTTTTGTCATGGCCAGCTTTAGGCCGATTTTCTTTGATTCTTCTTTTTGATCCTGATTGTCATCGACGGAACTTGCACCGACGGATTTTGAGGGTGGCGCATTGATCTCTATCGCTCCCAGTTTAACCCATTGGGCGCCTTGCAGTAATAATGGAATCAATACCACCATCAGGTTCATTACCGGACGAATATCAAGATCCATGTCCAGATCGTCGGTATTTCTCCGTGCCGAAGGTTTATATGCCATGGAAATCTTCCCTTAGATATTAACGGTTGCCTGTGATAAGATTGATCAGTTTCACCAGATGCTCGTCAAGCTCATCAATAATTTTGCTTGTACGGCTGCTGATCACGGTATAAACCACCAGGGTCGGAATAGCGACCATCAAACCGAAGATCGTTGTGTTCATGGCTGTGGAAATACCATTGGCCAACAATTTGGATTTCTCCGATTCCGGGATACCTTCCGCCGCCACGGAAGCAAAAGAAAGAATCAGACCGTAGATTGTTCCCATCAGACCTGTCAGTGTTGCTACGTTGGCCAACATGGAGAGGTAATTTGTACGCTCTTTCAATTTCGGAATCACTTCCAGCGTTCCCTCGTCCACCGCGTTCTGAATGGCGCGGAAGTCCAGGGTTTCGCTCTCATTGGCACGCTTTAAACCGCGCAATACAACAAAGGGCAAAGCTTTTTGTTTACCTTTTTCGCAAAGCTCAATGGCCCGCTCAATATTTCCGCCGGCAACCAGCTTGCGTATTTCCGCCATAAATTTATCCGCATTCACATTGGAACGCACCATAATGTAGTAAATACGCTCAATGGCAATCGCGGCGGCAATGGCGCCAAAAAGGGCGATAAAATACATGTAAAAAGATCCAGGCTCACTCCACGAAAAAGCTTTACCGAATTGGTTTAAGAATACCATGAATATTTCCTCCTACAAAGACTAATATTTGTTGTTAGCGTTGTCTGTTTAATATTTTTTTCAGATCGATTCGCTTCGGACTCTCGCCATAGGCATAATCGAATTTTATTTGTTGGCCTTTATCAAGAATTTCATTTATAAATGATTTTTCCAGATTGACGTTCTGAAATTCAGGCTGGATACGCTTGCCTATGATCTGTACCTGCGGTTTTTCTATTTCCACCTTTATGATGGATTCGCCTACTTCGATCACATCGCCTTCCTGCGCGGTATTGTCCTGAGATTGGGCATACAGGGAGCCCACGCCGGCAAACAATAGAAACATAAGGATAAAACGCATATCTATTTTCCTGGTAAAATTCTGTTTTTCTTTAATATATTCAGCCGGGTTAACTTGTCCGGTGGGAGAACTATCTTTTCAACCACTTTTTTATTGTCGTTTGCGTTAAGGAATTCTGAAGGAATTACTTCAAAATATGCAAAAAACTTTAAGCCGGCTCCCGTCCGATCCAGGTCCTTGACATCAATAGCCAACACATTACGCCCGTTAACTACAAAACGGTCAAAGGTATAATAGTCCAGGGAATCCAGGGTCATGAAATCATTATTCTCATCATCCAACAGATATTCCCCGTTCAGATACAGCCTTAGATCCTCATCGGCGGTAACATACATGCGACCGTCCACAACTTTGCCGTCGATATTAAAGGAGGTGCGGAAAAAGACCAGGGTGTCCCCCGCGACACTCACGGGGCTTTCCGCGATCGCGCTCCCCATACTATCGACGCCGGCCGTAACGGTGGAATCCGCAAGGGCCAGGCTGTCATTCTCAACCGTCGCGGTGCTATCCGCCAGACCGGACACACTATCGGCCGCGGCCGGAACTGTTGTTCCCGCGGACATATCCACGGCGATCCATATCGCAGCGGGGTTAACGCCCAGGCTGTCAAACTGGTTAAATCCCGAAGGCACGATACGCACATTTTGCCAACCGCTGTCGTCAAATGAACTTTGTACCCATTCAGAACCAAAATCCGTTGTGGAATATTTCCAATTGGCGTCGGAAATTATCTCCACCCGTTCCTTATCTATACTCTCGGAGTATTGCGCGGGATCTATTTCAAGCAACTTTAACATCAAACGATTGGCCCAGGCCCCCTTCAGGTCAAAATCACTTTTATATTCAAAAGCCTTTTCCAACAAGGCCAGGCTGTTTTCATCGAGGGAGAAGAAAAAGGACTCCGTGGCGGTCATACCGTCTTCATAATTATAGTTCTTTGTGGAGTCGAAAATTGCCTGATAGCGGACGGATACATTATTGGCCGAATCGGCCAGCGTTTTCATCCGGGCATTGGTCTCAAGGGCAAATTTCAGCAGCTTATCCTGTGTCGTGCGCACAAGATCGTTCTTCACGTCATTCTCCTGAGCCAGTTTTAATGTATTCGCCAGGGCATCCAGAGCGTTATTGGCCAGTTGTATACTTACATCCACCATTTGCAGGGCATTATTTTCCACGCCGTAATAGTCCAGACCATCCTGGTTTTTTGCGCCGAAATCCTGAGCGATCAACTTTTGATAGTCCGCAAAGTTCTTTTCAAACTCATCCAACGCGGCGTCGGTCAGCTTGGCATATTCATCGGCCAGAATATTTGAGGTAAGTAAAATCTGTCTTTTCGATTCTTCCACATATTTATTGGAAAGATTCAACTGAGCGGCCTCTTCCACATTGCGCAGATGGGCTTTTATGGTCTGTTGCACGGAAGGTGCGATAACCTTGGTTATGATATTGGACTGGTACAGTATGGAACTGAAAGCATCGGTTGTCGGCGGTTTCAGGTCACGGATTTCATCAATATTATCCGATGTGAGCGAAGCCTCGGCATATAAAAGCTCGGAAATTTTATCATGGGCTTTTTGATACCATTTCAATGCCAGCTCGCGGGTGGAATCCTGCTCTACTTCCCTGCGGATATCGGCGGAATCCACCAGAACGGTTGTCGTTGTATCCGTATTGAACATGTCCACATTCAATTTTTCGGCAATGGCCGGAATCTTCTCCACAACATCCTTATAGCGGTCAACGGCTGTTTCATAAAGAGCGGCGGCCTGTTCGTTGATGGTCTTCTTTTTAACAAAACGCTTGGTCGGGTCCAGATTGGGGTCTATTTCCTGCTGTGCATAGGTACGGGCAAATTCTTCCAACGACCGGGCCATATTATAGGTAGCCTCAAAACTACGCGGCGAACCGAAAGCCAATACCTTGGTATAGGCGGCATTCAGCTCCTTTAACAGTTTTTTCATCCGCTCCTGCTGGGCCTTGATATTCGATTCCGGCAGGGTCAGACGGATGGAGGCGTATTCATCATGAAGAATATCGGCCAGCTTGTTAACCGCCTCTCCGGCAATAAAGGGATTATAGTCCTTGCCGGCGCGTTTAAATTCTTCGCTTTTGGCAATGGCTTTGTTGTACTCAACCTTGGCCGCTTCTTTTTGCCCGTTTTCAAGGAAATAATTACCGCGCTCATAAAAAGCCGTTATCACCCTGCTGTCTCCGGGATATTTTTTAGCGAACTCATTATATATACGGTTGGCTTCGGCCAGATTGTCCAGTTTAAGATAGAGATCGGCATTTTTAAAGAAAAGATCCTTGGCATACTCCAGGGTCGGATAAGTGGCAATATATAAATTGTTTATGCGGATCGCTTCCTCCCACTCACCGGCCTTTTCATAAAAATAACTGGCGTTAAACAGTTTGGACTCGGCGTCTTCCCTTTTGGGGTACGTTGCAAAGATACGTTCGGATATCCGGGCGGCCTCGCTGTATTGTTCCAGTTCCTTGTAGTTATCCACCATATTGTTCAAGGCGTCATAGGCAAATTTGGAATCCGGAAATTCAGTGGCAATTATATTGAACACCTCGTTGGAACGTATCCAATCCCGGGCTTTTTGATAGTTAAGACCAGCATTCCACAAAGCGGGCTCAACGTAGCGTTTATCTTCCGGGACTTCCTTATATAAACGCAGATATTCGTTGGCCGCCGCGAAAAAGTCACCCTGCTCGGCCAGGAATTCGGCATTTTTAAAAATCGCTTCGGCCAGGCGCTGGCTGGCAAATTTACGCTGATCTTCCGGTAGGTTCGGGTCGCTCATTATCTTTTTAGCGATCACCTCGGAATCCTTAAACTTACCCAGGGCAAAGTACGAATCCATTATAGAGCGCATAGCCAGACTTTTTTCCTTGGCACCGGGGAAGCGGCGCACCAGGGTTTGAAAATAGATTTTTGCCTCGGCAAATTTTTTGTGATTGTAGTAAATGCCACCGGCTGCCGCCAGAAAGTTAGGCGTATATTCTCCATTGGGAAAGAGACGGATATAGTTATCATAGGCCTGTATCAGATTGGTCTCTTCCGGGGAAAGGGTTTCCGGGTTAAGCTGGGCAATATCCGCCAGATTGAATTTAGTAGAATCGCCTTTTGTGCCGCCATATTTGATTTTCACTATGGTATCGGCCACGCCAACGGCATACAAAGCCGCGTCATGCTGATGTTCCTCTTCCAGATAGTCGTTACTTACCGAAAGATATTGTTCGAAGGCTTCTTCAAAATCACCAAGCTTTTGATCCAGTGCCTTGGCATAGGACCAATGAATTTCATAGGCGTTGGAGTCACTGGGGAACACATCCAGATAGGTTTTACATTCATCGGCAAATTTTTGCCATAACGGACGGCTCGGCTTGCCTTCTTCTTCGGTGGACTGCGCCTTTTCCAGGTCTACAATTAAATTGGCCCGGTAAGCTTCTTCACTTTTTCTATAAGCTTTTTTTAAATATTTGGATTTTTCATCCTTGTCGGAATTCTCCAAACGGACATACCAGTCACTTTGCGGTCCATACGTTTCATAAAGGGTCATACGTGCGTCATAGGCTTCCTGATCCCGCCCCTTGGCATAAAGGGCCGTGGAGATATTTTCCTGAATTTGCGGCGCGTCTTCATAATCGGGGTACATTTCCAGCAGGTTCTGGAAAGCGTAAATGGCCTTTTCCTGCTCATCAATTTTTTGGTAGGTATTGCCAATGGCCCGCATGATTTCAACGCCGTATTTCTTGTCACCCAAACGCTCAATCATTCTGCGCGCCTTGTCCACGCCGTTTTTAGTGTAGCTTTCGTCGGTAAAGCTGATACCGATATATGTAATAGCCTCTTCGCGCACGTTGGGCGTGCTGATTTTATTTTCGGGATCGAGTTTACGCGCCCGGTCGATATCATCCGCCACCGCCACAAAGTAGGTAATGGCGTCGCTATAATAGGAAGGATTGCGCGAAGCCAGTTTGTAGTAACTCCAACCCAACTTATACAACGCTTCGTCGTAACGGCGGGAATCCCTGTAACCCAGTACTTTTTTATAAAGCTGTATGGCTTTCCTCAATTCCAGCACGATCTGTTCTTCATCCGTTTTATCCGCGCGGGGGCGAAAGTAGTATTCGGCCAATTGAATATAGGATTCCGGCGCATAGCGGGAATCGGGATATTTGTCTATCACTTCCTGGAACAGGCGGCGGCTCTGGGCGCCGTCTCCCATTTGGGCTACAAGCCAGGCCTTGCTGTAAAGGGCGTCATCGGCAAAGTCACTTGCCGGATATTCATTCAAAAGGCGGTCATAAATTTTTATGGCGCGACTGTAATCGATATGAGGTTCCTGTGGCGGTTCGGGCTCGCTATCCAACAGGCCTTTTTCAAACTTGTCCAGATTGGCAATATATTCATCTTCCTTTTTGGAAAATTCCTCATAGGCACGGTTCAGTTCCTGTTCGGCTTCCTCTATATAGTACTCGGCAATACGAATATAGATTTTATCCCTGTCCTTGATCTTAACGCCATCATCGGACAAAAAGCTCTCGCCAAGCTTTTTACCTTCGGTAAGCGAGCTCGCTTCCTCGGAGCGTAAACGGTTTACCTTGCGGTCGTAATAGTTTTTGATTTTGATAAGCTCATCTATGCTTACCTTGTCAAAAAGTGAATCGACCTTTGCGTTTTGCGCTTGTATTAAACCAAAAGCAAAAAACAGACTTAAAAGAATATTTCTAATTTTCATATGCTTGTGCCCAAACAATCCTACTGATTATTGTCTTGATCGTTTTCATCGTCAAAACTAGGTGGTAACGTATTTTGGTTATTGGGATTTTCTGATTCCGATTCATGAGTATCGAAGTAACTTTCTTCAAACTGACGGTATAATTCCTCGCGCTTACGAATACGTTCCTGACGCCTTACCCGCCGGGTCATAAGCGTGATTTCGTCTTTTATACGGCGCATTTTATGCTCGATGTTTTCCTTGCGACGCTCAAGCAGATCGTTAATCTTCTGAATCTGATCCTGTAACTCGCCAATTTGCTGTTTTTGGATGTTACGCACGGCAAAGTTTACGTTGGCCAAACCAAAGGCGCCGTAATCACTCCAACGTTCCAGGTTGATATCTGTTTTCCTCTTTTTCAGCGAATAGGTCCAGGTTTCGATATAGTCCATTTTCTTTAGAATATCCTGAAAACGTTCCTTGCTGATAGAAAGATTGGCCACCTTTTTATAATCGCGGCGGGCCCGGGCATTACTGATTTCCACATCAATGCGGGTTAATTGTTGCAGCACCTTCTCACGTTCCCGGCGGGCCTCGGCGCGCATTTTTTCCACCTTGGCGTTTTCATTTTCCACCACGCTTTCCTTACGGGCCAGCGGGTGTTCGTCAAAATAGTTAAAGCCCAGGGGCGACTGTTCAAAAACGGGAACTTCATTTATGGCCCGGTAGATTTTCAACTGTAAATCGTCAATCTTATCCAGGGCATATTGATCCTGCTTTTTCTCGGCGATTTTCTTCAGACGATCCAGTTCCGCAAGCTGCTTTTTAAGGCGGGCTATTTCATTGTTGGCGGCAACGCCCACGGGGCTCAGATCCTGATACTTCAACTTATTCAGGGGGCCCTGCACCTTTAAACGCATCTGTTCCGCCCTGTAAAAGGCAGCCGGGTTATCCTTAAGAAGGGCCTTGCGTTCCAGATGTTTTGCCGTTTTTAATATCTCCTCCAGCTCTTCCTGTTCAACATTCAACTCATCGGAAAGGTTTTTTACATTCTTCGCGTTATAGGCATACCGGTAATTTTCCAAAGCTTCGTTGGAATTCAGTTCAAGTTGATTGATATAACCCAACAAGGTTTTGGCTTCCAGAAGATATTCGCTGTTGGGCATATCGTCTATCAACACTTCCAGATATTTTTTGGCGTTTGTAAAATTTCTGTTCTGAACCAGGGATTTACCCAGTTCTATCTTATAATAGGACCAGGCCAGCCCCATTAAAACACGATCATAACGGGAATAGGTACCGCCGATTTCATTAAAGCGGACAATGGCTTGTTCGGGTTGTCCCATTTCATACAGGATAAAACCGATCTTAGAGAGAATATCAAAACGGAATTCCGGAGAAAGGGACTTATCATTCAAAATAGCGGAAAACGTGGAAATGGCGTCCTCGTAATTACGCGCCCCGGCCTGGGCCTGGGCCTGAATATAGCGGGCATGGTTATAAACCGGTGAATTGGGATCGACGTCATAAGCCATGGTAACAGCTTCTTCATACAGGGAGCCGTTCAGGGCGGCATTGATGGCTTTTAACAAGGCCTCCTGGTAGTGGCTGTCATTCTGAGACACCACATTCTGCATCTGCCGGAAATAGTTAACGGCGTCTATATAGTTTTCATAATGCGAAGCAAGGGTAATAAGATAGGTATAAGCGGCGCCGGCATAGGCGGACGACGGATAGTCCTGAATAAGTTGATCAAACCCTTCCTTGGCGGCATTATAACGCCCTAGGAAATAGTCGCTTTCGCTGCGAAAAAAGAGAACATCATCCAACATGCCGATTTGGGCATATCTTTTCAAAATTTCATCAAAGGAAAGACGAGCCAGCTCATAATAGCCGTAATTATAGGACTCCACGGCCGCGGCCAGTTCGCGTTTGAACATTCTTTGCAAGGCGCTGATATTAGACTTCTTGATCAGCTTTTTCTTAAGTACTTCAACATCGGTAATACGAACAAGATACTTAATGCGTTGTGTTTTTTGCCACTCCCTATAAATATCAAACACAGAGGGGTTGGCTATCTTGCGTTTTTTAGTAGTGCCCGCCGACTTTACCCCAAAGGCGCCGGTCGACTTTTTATTGATTTTGGATAAACCTTCACTGATCTGCGGATTGGCATAAAGATTTACATTGGGGTCCATTTTAATCAGCTCTTCCGCCAGATACAAAAGCTGGGTGGCGTCGTCAAAAACCTTCTGACGCTTATAATCGACAATACCCGCGTCTATGGTAGACTGAATTCTGTTGGCGAGATCATCAATAAAGTTAAAAATTTGTGCCCCGGCGGAGGCGGGAAGACGATTTTTAAGCGCCTGGATTTCATTCAGCCGTACCTGTAGCTTTTCGAAATAGCCGTCACGTTTTTTACGCACATCGCCAACGCGGATTTTCATCTCCTCGTTAAGCATGCGCAGTTGTTGCACCAGATAACGCTCTTTCTCCAGGTTGTTTTCTCCATAACGCACCATGAGCTTATCTACATAGGATTTCAAGCTTTGGCTAAATTGTTCGTCCGTGACTTGGAAGGCTTTAAGAGGCGTGACTAATGTACTTATGGTCAGGATTACTGATAACCAAACCAAAAGGGCTTTTATTTTCATACCGGCACCTTTTTTTACCCTTTATTTACAACATAGTTTTAACTGATTTTGGCTATCAACGGGGAAATCGGGAGAAATGCTTAGTGAATGCTCTTAAGAACTTCCACCGCTTTAAGCCGGTTCACAGCGCGTTTCAATGCGAGTTCCGCTCTCTGCATATCAACCTGGCTTTTTTTCTCCGCCAATCTTTGTTCGGCCCGTTCTTTAGCCTGCTGAGCGCGATAAGCATCAATACTTTCCGCCTGTTCTGCGGATTCGACAATAATACGAATCACATTATCTTTTACTTCACAAAATCCACCGCTGGTGGCAAAAAGTGTGTTGCTTGAGCCGCGTTCAACCTTAATTAAACCAATATCAACATTTGAAACAAGAGATGCATGATTTTTTAAAACCTGAAATGCTCCCTGTTCTCCGGGCAGCATACAGCTTTGGACAGGTTCATCCAGAACCGTGCCAAAGGGCGTAACTATTTCAAGATGCAATGTTTCATTCATGATA
This sequence comes from Calditrichia bacterium, assembly GCA_027006055.1. Classification (GTDB taxonomy): domain Bacteria; phylum Calditrichota; class Calditrichia; order Calditrichales; family J004; genus J004. The sequence goes on from JALTKX010000007.1 coordinate 15,853, forward strand.
TGCTCCAAATGGCTTTCGACAAGTTGATGTGAAACTTAAATAAAAAGATGATGCAAAGCATCATCTTTTTACTATACTAACAGACTGTTTAAAGGCAAGAAATACAAAGACTTACAAACTTTTAGCCTTTTCGAGTACTTCTTCTATGCCGCCAACCATATAAAAGGCCTGTTCCGGGATATCATCATATTCGCCTTCAACAATACCCTTAAATCCTTTTACGGTATCCTCGAGTTTTACATATTTTCCGGGCGTGCCGGTAAATTGCTCCGCCACAAAGAAAGGCTGCGAGAGGAATTTTTGTATTTTACGGGCACGGGCCACAACCAGCTTATCCTCGTCGCTCAATTCATCCATACCCAGGATGGCGATAATATCCTGCAGATCTTTATATTTCTGCAGTGTCTCCTGTACCTGCTTGGCAACGCTGTAATGCTCCTCGCCCACAACATGCGGATCGAGAATACGCGAAGTGGAATCCAGCGGATCAACGGCGGGATAAATGCCCAGCTCGGAAATCTGACGGGAAAGCACCGTCGTGGCGTCCAGGTGCGAGAAGGTCGTTGCCGGCGCGGGGTCCGTTAAGTCATCCGCGGGAACATAAACAGCCTGTACGGATGTTACCGACCCTTTTTTGGTGGATGTGATGCGTTCCTGCAGGGCGCCCATTTCCGTGGCCAGGTTAGGTTGATAGCCCACGGCGGAGGGCATGCGGCCCAGCAGGGCGGACACTTCGGAACCGGCCTGGGTGAAACGGAAGATATTGTCGATAAACAACAGAACGTCCTTACCCTCTTCATCACGGAAATATTCGGCCTGGGTCAGTCCGGTTAAACCGATACGCTGACGGGCGCCCGGCGGTTCATTCATCTGACCGAACACCAGCGCTGTTTTATCCAACACGCCGGACTCCTTCATTTCCAGCCAAAGGTCGTTTCCTTCACGGGTACGTTCCCCCACGCCGGAAAATACGGAATAGCCGCCGTGTTCCGTGGCGATATTACGGATCAACTCCATAATCAAAACCGTTTTCCCCACGCCGGCGCCGCCAAACAGTCCTGTTTTTCCACCCTTGGAGTAAGGCTCCAGAAGATCGATTACCTTAATACCGGTTTCCAGTACTTCATCGGCCGTGGTTAAGTTTTCCATTTTAGGCGCGGGACGGTGTATGGGATAGGTTTTCCTGGCTTTTATCGGCTCCAGTCCGTCTATCTCCTTACCGGTAACGTTCATTAAACGGCCGAGCACTTCCGGACCTACGGGAACGGATATGGGAGCACCGGTGTCTTCGGCATCCATACCGCGAACCAATCCGTCGGTGGAATCCATGGCCACGGTGCGCACCATGTTTTCGCCAAGGTGCTGCTGGGTTTCGGCGATCAACTCCTGACCGTCCCGCGTGATGATCCTGATGGCATTATAAATGGCAGGAAGTTGACCTTCTTCAAACTCAACGTCGATGACAGGACCGATGATCTGCCTGATTTTTCCTTTATTCATAGAAGTGTTACCCTCTTTTATGATTCTTTCAGTGCTTCCGCCCCGCCGACAATCTCCGATATCTCCGTGGTGATTGCCGCCTGACGCGCACGATTATAATATAATGTTAATTTCGATTTTATTTCTTCGGCATTTTCAGTAGCATTATCCATGGCTGTCATCCGCGCCCCCTGCTCGGCGGCGTTGGATTCCAGCAATATGCGCCATACCTGCACATTGAGATGCTTGGGGATCAGGGCATCGAGGATGCTTTGTTTATCCGGCTCGTAGATATATTCATTATAGTCCTGAATCGTTGTCTCTTCCGGCTGTTCGGCAACAAAGGGCAGAAAGACCTCTTCCCTCAGATTTTGCTGAATGGCGGATTTAAACTCATTATAGACGAATATAACCCGGTCAAACAATTCCGCTTCATAAGCGCTTACCACATCCCGTGAGATTTCCAGGGCCCGTTCAAAGTTCAATCCGTGAAAGATACCCGTTTTTTGCTTAAACAGGGGATACTCCCGTTTTGAGAAATACTCGGTGGCCTTTCGGCCAATGGTATACAGCTCCACGGCGGAACTGCTTTTGTATTTTTCAAACAGACTTTCCGTGGCGCGGATGATATTGCTGTTGAAGGCGCCGCATAAGCCGCGATCGGCGGCAACAACCACAATCAACACCTTTTCAACCGGCCTGCTTTGCATCAGGGCGCTGTCCATCTTATCATCGCCCGATTCGGCAATATGGTGGATCAGCCCGTTTATCTCATTGGCATAGGGGCGGATGGCCAGAATGCTTTCCTGAGCCCGACGCATTTTTGCCGCGGCTACCATTTTCATAGCCTTGGTGATTTGCTGCGTCGTTTTTACACTGGAAATGCGCTGACGGATTTCACGCAATGTGGCCATTATTCACCCTCGTAACGAAATACTTCTACAAATTTTTGAAGAATGTTTTTCATTTTTTCTTTCAGTTCATCTTCTAATTTACCCTTTTCAACGATTTCGCTGAGCACCTCGGGGTGTTTTACCTCCAGATGTTTCAGATACTCTTCCTCGAAACGCTTCACGGCCGAGACCGGAATATTGTCCAGGAAGCCGTTGGTGGCGGCAAATATGATGACGATCTGACTTTTAAATTCCATCGGGCTGTACTGCCCCTGTTTCAATATTTCCACCAGACGCTCACCTCGGCGCAATTGCTGCTGCGTGGCCGGGTCCAAATCGGAACCGAACTTGGCAAACGCTTCCAGTTCGCGGTACTGGGCCAAATCCAGGCGCAGGGTACCCGCTACCTGTTTCATGGCCTTTATCTGAGCGCTGCCGCCCACGCGGGATACGGAAATACCCACGTTAATGGCCGGCCGCACCCCGCTGTAAAACAGGTTGGACTCTAAAAATATCTGTCCATCGGTGATGGAAATTACATTTGTGGGAATATAGGCGGAAACGTCGCCGGCCTGCGTTTCAATGATCGGCAGGGCCGTAAGCGAACCGCCGCCCAGATCATCGTTGAGCTTGGCCGCGCGTTCCAGCAAACGGGAATGTACATAAAACACATCGCCGGGATAGGCTTCGCGGCCCGGAGGACGACGCAGAAGCAGGGAAACTTCCCGGTAGGCCCAGGCATGTTTGGAAAGGTCATCGTAAACCACCAGGGCATGCTTGCCGTTGTCGCGGAAATATTCGCCCATGGCCGCGCCGGAATAAGGCGCAATATACTGCAGGGGCGCGGGATCGCTGGCGTTGGCGGCCACAACAATCGTGTATTCCATGGCGCCGTGCTCTTCCAGGGTTTTTACAACCTTGGCCACGGTAGAGGCCTTTTGACCGATAGCCACATAAATACAATACACATCCTTGCCTTTTTGGTTGATGATGGTATCTATGGCCACGGCGGTTTTACCCGTTTGGCGGTCGCCGATAATCAGTTCACGCTGTCCGCGTCCAATGGGAATCATGGCATCGATGGCCTTAATACCCGTTGCCAACGGCTCCTTGACCGGCTGACGCTGTATAACGCCCTCGGCCTTGCGTTCAACCAGGTTAAAGTGCGTGGCTTTTATCTCGCCCCTGCCATCCACGGGAATACCAAGCGGATTTACAACGCGTCCCAGCAGTTCTTCACCCACGGGTACCTGAACCACCTTATTGGTACGCTTTACGGTATCTCCCTCCTTGATAAGCGTGTCTTCGCCAAAAAGGATAACACCCACGTTATCTTCTTCCAGGTTAAAAACCATGCCCATCACATCATGCGGAAAAGAGACCAATTCACCGGCCATGGCCTTTTCCAGACCATAAACGCGGGCAATACCGTCTCCCACCTGCAGTACAGTACCTACTTCATAGATATCCGACTCTGTTTGAAAATCCTTCAACTGTTTTTTCAAAATCGCAGAGACTTCATCCGGTCTAACTGCTGTACTCATTATATAAAACCTCTCAGTTGTTATTAAGCAACTAACTGCTCTTTAAGCTTTGTTAATTGATATCGAATGCTGTTATCGATAATTTGTCCGTTAATGCGCACCAAAAAGCCGCCTATCAAGCTGGCGTCTTCTTTTAAACGCACTAATATTTCCTTGCCAAACAGCTCCTTCAGGCGCTGTTTAATAGCCGACACCTGCTCTCCGTCCAATGGTTGCGCGCTGACGATCTCCGCTTCCAGCTGATTGCGGTGCAACAGCATTAAAGCTTCAAAGTCCGTCACCACGTCATCCAGCACGTCAAGCCTTTTTTTACGACTGAGCAGCTTGACAAAGTCCAGGGTAAGGGACTGAAACGAAGCCTTGAAGAGCTCTTCCAGCACCTTTTCCTTATGCGTTCCGGATACCAATGGATTTTTGGTGAAGGCCAAAAAAGAGCTTTCCGCCGACAAAAGCTCCCGCAAGGAAGACATATCCGCGGAAACTTTTTCCAACACATTCTCTTCCATGGCCAGAGAGAACAGGGCCTTGGAATAACGTTTTGATACTCTACTCAAATCAACCTCTTAATTTTTAATTGATTTGGGCATGGATGTCAGATAATCATCAACAACCTTCTTGTTTGTCTCCTTATCGACCACCTGCAGCAAAACTTTTTCCGCCGCGCCCAGAGCCAGATCAACAACTTCGGCCCTTAAGGATTTAAGAGCGTCATCCTTCTGTTTCTCTATTTCCATTTTGGCCTTTTCAACCAAAACGGCTGCTTCCTCGCGGGCCTTGTCCACAATCTCGGCCCGGGATTTTTCCGCCAGGCTTTGAGCTTCGCGAATCATCTTCTGGGCTTCCATATCGGCCTCGGCCACCATCTTGCGATGCTTTTCCAAAAGGGCTTCGGCCTCGTCGCGCTGACGGCGGGCATCTTCAATATCCGTGCGGATGGAATCTTCCCGCTCGCTTATCGCCGACAATATGGGCTTTAAAGCCACTTTGTACAGAAGAATCAGGACAGCAAAAAAGGTAATCCACGTCCAGATCATCATTCCGGGATCTAGCTGTAACATTATAAATAGTCCTTACTGTTTTATTTAATAACAAGAAGGAATGTTACCACGATACCGAAAAGCGCGATACCTTCCAACATAGCAGCGGCGATAATCATTGTCGTACGAATATCATTACCGGCTTCCGGCTGACGCGCGGTGCCTTCCACGGCGGATGCCGCCATTTTACCAATACCGATACCGGCGCCAATCGTTACCAAACCCGCGCCAATTCCAGCTGCCAGATATGCGATAGCTAATGCCCATTCCATATTATTTATCCTCCTAAAGATTAGATATTTAGTTAATTTTAATGTTCGGGGTTTAAACTCATTCCAATAAACAAAGATGACAAAACTGTAAATATGTACGCCTGGATAGTCGCCACAAGTATTTCCAGAAGATAGCTGAACATGGCAAATCCCACGGAAACCGGCGCCACCAAAAACGACTTAAAAATAACGATCAGGCCCAAAAGGGCAAAAAGAACGATATGACCCGCCGTCATATTGGCAAAAAGACGTACCGTCAACGCCACGTGCTTGGCAATCAGCCCCATCAATTCGATCAAAAACATCAGCGGCCACAGAAATATGGGCACGCCATGCGGCACAAGGTTCTTATAATATCCGATCGGCCCGCTGGTTTTAATACCATAAATCTGCGTGGCAAAAAAAGTGACAATAGCCAAACCGGCGGTAACATTTATATTTGAGGTTGAGGTGGTAAACAAAGGCACCAGCCCCATCAGATTGGCAATCCATATAAAAATAAAAAAAGTGACCAGCAACGGCGTAAAACGGCGCCCATCCTTTTCACCCATATTTTTAATGGCGATTTCATCGCGAATAAAGAGAACCAGCATCTCTATAAAGATGCCCCACCCTTTTTGAACGGGACGATTTTTCTTATAGCCCAGAGTAAAAAGCAACACCGTAAACAAACCGGCGATCCATAACATGACCACATGATTGGTTATGGAAAGGTTTATTGTGGCGCCAAAAAGATTGAAGGGCTCTATATGCGGCAGATGCACATGTAAACCGGGTAAATGCCAGGAATCGCTGTTGGAAATGTGCTCCTGAATAAACGTACCTATATTTTCACTCTGCGCAGCAGCCGTATCGGCAACGGCTTCATGCTGTTCAAAAACCATAAAACTCAGAACCTTTTAGAATTATGTTTATGTAAGATGTATATTTCCATAATTTGAAATAGAAAATATAATATAAAGAATGTAACGACAAAAATAAAGCGGTTTAAGGCTACAAATACCCATATTGTGAAAAATATCATTAATACTATGACTATGCGCACAAGCTTACCGCTAAAAAATTGCCGTACAAAGCTATCGGCATCCTTTTTCATAGATTTAATTAAAAAGAGTGTATCTAATACCATATTCAGGGTAAACAAGCCGCCGCCGCAGGCCACCGCCCATAGTGTTTCCGTATCGGCGGCGAACAGCCAAAGCAGAACAACCAGCAACAGCGCCAGGGCCGCCAAAACTGTACCGCCGATCCACAATAATCGTGTCATTTTTTCTCATCCGGATTTTTCAATACAAGTATCATGCGGTAGAACGAGAGCCCCAGGGCTAATAACAATGCCGGGATCAGAATCAGACCGCCGGTCTGAAAATAGCCGTCAAGCAGATAGCCGGCCCAGGCGAAAAAGGCGATACTTCCTAAAAAAACATAGCCGATACTTAAATAAGGACCGGCTTTTCTAAAGGATTGGGTATGTCCGGAATCTCCGGAACGGGAAGATTTATTTTTTTGCGGCATCGTCGGCGGATACCGGAGCGTTTAACGGCTTTTTGGCGCCCATGGCCGAGGTACCGTCAAAAACAGCCCCTTCGTCGATAATCAGCTTTTTAGCCTGCAACTCGCCGACAAGACTGCTTTTATTTTCCAGCACCAGCTTTTCCACCACCAGCACGCTGCCCTGCACCTGGCCGCCGATAATGGCGTTTTGTGCCTGGATATCACCTTCTACCTTACCCGACTCGCCAATGGTCACCGTGTTTTTGCAATGCAGGGTGCCCTTTATGCTGCCGTCGATACGAATGGAGCTGCTAGTGGTTACATTGCCTTCTATGTGGGTGCCCTTACCGATAAAATTAAGCTCCGTGCTTTGATTGGAGGAATTATTTTTTAACGCCATTCCCAACATCCTTTCATTGTTTGATTTTAGACGGCATGCCCACATACGGCATGGGGTCTACCGGTCTTTTCTCTTTCCATATCTCAAAATGCAGATGCGGACCGCTGCTCACCTGCCCGGTACCGCCCAGCAGGGCAATAACCTGTCCCCTGCTCACCTTTTCAAATTGTTTTACAAGATTACGCTGATTGTGCTTATATACCGTGCTAAACCCATAGTCATGCTTAATGACCAGCACATAACCGGAGCGCTCCGACCAATCGTTAAACATCACCACCCCGTCGGCGGCCGCCTTAATCGGCGTTCCCGTGGGCGCGGCAATATCCATGCCGTAGTGGGGCTGCATTCGTAAATCGGTGATCAGCATGCCCCGGGTCATAAAGCCGTCCACCGGTAGCAGGCTGGGAATGGAGCGAAAAAGGACCCGCGACTTTGCGGGGTTCGAAATCGCGTGAGTGAGTTCCTTCTGAACGGTGGAATCGGTACTGCCCTCTTCCTCCAGTTGTACATAACCGCTTAAAGAGTTGCGGATTTTCTTGTTTATTTTTTGAATACGCTTTAAATCCGCTTCAATGCCCGAAAGACGGTTCAGACTGCTCCGAAGCTCAAAATTTTCCTCCTTGAGGCGGTTATAGTCCAGGGCGATTGAGGCCACCTTCCAATAGGTGGAGAATCCCAATCCCACCAGAACGATCACAGCCACAAGCAACAAGACCAGGGCCTTGATCAGCCAGCTTTTTACGGTATAATTATGCGTGGCGTCTTTTCCCTCGGGAATGATCAGGAAAGAATATGATTTTGTTTTTCGCTTTGCTCGGGCCATACTTATTGTGTTTTTAACTGCTCAAAGATATCGATCAGGCGGTTCAGATCCTCGGGGGAATAGAATTCTATTTCTATGCTGCCGCCCTCCTTTTTAGGCCGCACAACCACTTTTGTTCCCAGGGTTTCCCGTAAATTTTCTTCCACTTTTTGTAAAAAAACGGAACGACGCGGCGCTTCCTTTTTTCGTGCCTGCGTTTTGTTCTGCGCTTCCTTAATCAACTGTTCTACCCGGCGAACGGAAAGTTGTTCTTTTAATATTTTTTGCCAGATAGAGGTTTGAACCTTGGGCTGCGACACCGCCAGCAACGTACGCGCGTGCCCCATGGATATCTCTCCGTTACGCACGCTGTCCTGAATTTTTTTGGGCAATTTGAGCAGGCGGATAATATTGGTTATGGTGCTGCGATCCTTCCCTATTTTCTGGGCCACCTCGTCCTGGGTCAGGTTGCACTCATCAATCAACCGCTGATAGGCAATGGCCTGTTCAATGGGATTGAGATGCTCGCGTTGCACATTTTCTATAATGGCCAGTTCCAGCATCTCTTCCTTGCTGTCAATCTCGCGGATATAGCTGGGAATCTTATCCAGACCGATCTCGGTTACGGCACGCAAGCGGCGCTCCCCCGAAACCAGTTCATAATGATCATCCACCGGGCGCACGGTTATCGGCTGAATGACGCCCTTCTCCTCGATGGAGGTCTTTAACTCCTGCAACGCAATGGGATCAAACTCCAGACGCGGTTGAAAGGGATTGGGACGTATCAGATAAACATCAAGCTGTTTTAAGGTATAATCCTCGGCCTTTGTATCCTGAGGGGCGTCGGGCGTCTCCGGGATGAGAGCGCTCAGCCCCCTACCGAGTCTTTTTGTTTTTTTCACTCAACAATTCCTCGGCTAAATTGATATAGTTCTGACTTCCGATGCAAAAGGCGTCGTACATGATTACCGGCTTGCCAAAACTGGGCGCCTCACCCAACCGGACATTACGGTTAATCATCGTTTTATAAACCTTATCCTTAAAATAATCGCGCACCTCATGGGCCACCTGATTACATAGGTTAAGGCGATTGTCATACATGGTCAGTAAAACCCCTTCAATCTCCAGGGCGCTGTTCATATTTTTTTGCACCAGATGCACGGTATTCAATAACTGCGACAACCCTTCCAGGGCATAGTATTCACATTGTATGGGAATAAGCACGGAATCGGAGGCGGTAAGCGCGTTCAGGGTTAGCAAGCCCAGTGACGGCGGACAGTCGATAAAAATATAGTCATACTGCTCTTTTAGGGCCTTCAACTGTTTTTGCAGCCTTTTTTCCCGCTGCGTGGCGCTTACCAGTTCAACCTCGGCACCGACCAGACGAATGTGCGAGGGAATGATATCCAGATTCGGCACCGACGTCTTGACAACAGCCCTGGCCGCGTCGGCATCCTCTAAAAGTGTTTCATAAATGGAGAACTCCTGCTCGGCCGGATCAACACCCAGACCGCTGGTGGCGTTCGCCTGCGGGTCCATATCAATCAACAGGGTGGAGCGCTCGGCCACGGCCACGCAACTGGCCAGATTTATGGCCGTGGTGGTTTTTCCCACGCCACCTTTTTGATTGGTGATAGCTATTATTTTTCCCATAAGAATATTCGAATCAGTGGTTTTTTGTACAGGTTGGAGAATTTAGGATGTGTCCCTAATTAAATCAAGAAAACTCTTTATGGGCCATGTTTTAAATTTCACCTGCCCGTCACAAGCTTAAAAGCGGCCGAAACGGGACATTTTATGGCAAAAATAAGCCGGTGTCTCTATCCACTATTTATCAGCCCCCCGTGGCGACCTCCCCCGCTCTGCCGCGGGTCTCCCTTGCGGGGCGGGGAGCGCCAAAGGTAAACTTTTTCACTTTAACAATAGCATTTTACGGCTCAGACTATGCCGGCCTTCAATTTCAAGGCGGTAATAATAGACGCCATTGGCCAGCCCCCGCGCATCAAAGCGCGCGATATGCTCCCCCGCTCCATAACGCCCCTTCGCCAGGGTGCGGATACGCCGGCCACCGGCGTCATAAACGGTCAGCTCGACCGCGGCCGCCGTTGGCAAACGAAAATGAATTTCCGTAGAGGGGTTGAATGGATTGGGGTAGTTTTGATCCAGAAAAATTTTCTCCGGTACCGTTTGCCGGTTTTCCAAAACGGTCACCGCATCCATTTTTATCAGACGGCGGACCAGTTCATACCGCTTATCCCTGTCCGTAATCATCTCGATGGGAAAAGCCAGGTAGCTGACGGCGCAATTGTTATAGGGTTCATCTTTACCGCGATCCTTAAAAACGGCCGCCGAAGTGCCCTGCAGGTCGTTAAAACGTAAAACGGAACGGGAGACCTCCGGCACCGGAGCGGCGCCATCCATAACAAGATATTCCCCTTCCGGATCGCGAATGGCGGCTTTAAATCCTTCCAGCACCGTCCCGGCCACGCCATAGACGGAATCGGCGTTAAAAACCCGGGTGCCTCCCAGATTGGCAAAATGGGTGTGGAAAAAATCCAGGGCCTGCCCCCCGGTAAGAAGCGCATCGCTGTAAAGCCCCGTCCCGGAAATAATAAAATGGCCGTCACCGCGCATAAAACGATCGATGGCCCTGCGCTCGCCCCGGGTAAGGGCGCTGTCCGGCGCCCGGTCATCCCCGGTCATGTAAAGAACCACGGGATAGCCGTCCAGCAACAGGCTGTCCCTTTCAATCCTGTTATCGGCATAGGTATCAAAACCCCGGTTCATGGCGTCCAATGCCAGGCCATAATCCAGGGCAAAATCATGGCGCGCGTCGCGCCAATATCCCGCCCTGCCGTCAAAGCCATCCACAATGGCCAGTTGGGGCTGGTTGTCGCTGATGCGCAGGCCGTAGCTGTCCGACCATTGGCTGTAATTAATCAGCGCGGCATTGTCAAAGGTGCGCAATTTAAAAAAGATGGCCTTGTTCCTGCTGAAGTTTTCGGCCTCAAACAAAGTATCCCCAATGGCAATGGAGGCGGACATGGCCGGGTTTTCGTTCCAGTTTTGGCCGTCATAGCTGAACAACAGATTAAAACCGGCAATATCGCTGGTATCCATGGAAGCCCAACGCAGTTGTAGCAGGCCGTCACTTTCACCGCGGGCCACACTGAGCCGCGGCATGGGCGGCGGCGCGTCGTCCGCCTCCGTAACCCGTACCGAAGCCCAGCGGGCGGCCGTATTTCCGCGCGTGTCTTCCACTTCCACTTTAACCTTGTAAAGCCCTTTTTCCATCAGGCGCGTATCCCAGTAACCGTCCCTGCTAACCGGATTGGTCGGTGTATAAATGTAAGTGCCCTGATCGGAGCCCACAAAGTATACGTTGGTAATGTAGGAATCGGAAGAGGGAATATTATCAAATTTATAGGGCGTTTTTTTTGCGGTAACGGCCCGCGTTCCCGTGGAGTCGAACACCTGCCAGCTCATGCGGTATATACCGTTATTGGTTCCCACGCTATAGGCGGAATTGGTGCGGTCATAGGCGCGGGCCACGATATCCACCAGGCCGTTCACCTTATTGTTATTAAAAAGAGTCGTGCTTTTATTTTTATAGAATTTAATATAGGCCACGGTCGGGTCATAGGTATCCGTCACCGGGGTCAGGCCGCCGCCGGGACGAATGGCGTTGATCTCGCTGCCCGGATAGCCGTCCTTAAAGTGAACATGGTTTTGATAGTTGGTTACGGCGATCACCTTGTCGTAGGCGGTCACCTTATCGCCCACATCCAGATTGGGATCGGGATCCACATGCACATAGGCATAACTGCCCACGCGGATAAAGGCATTGCCCCCTCCCCGCGAAATGGAGGTGACCTGCGTGGCCAGAACGGAATAGACCTCGCCCCCTTCGGAAAGGCCGAAATCAAGACCGTCATGGAAGTGGTGGCGCAACACATCGCCCTTGATGCGGTTTTCGCAAAAGGTGCCGTTCACCCCATGATCCTGATCAAAGGGGAAGGCGGGCCAGGCATAGCTTTGCCCGCGAACGGCCCCGCTGTAAACGGTAACAATCAAAAGAAGTCCGTAAAGAAACCTTTTCATCGCCGCACCTCCCTGACCGCCTGTTTTTCTTCCAGACCAACCCATAAACGGCTCTCCCCGCGGTCGTAGATCAGCGACGGATAGTAGCTACCGCCCGCGATATTTTCCTTTTTTTGCAGACGGGCCGCCTCATCCAGCCAGTGCAGTCGAATATTACCGTAATACCAGAAAGGCGCGGCCGACTGTTGACGGCGGCTCACCCGCGCCGTTTCCACGATCAACCGGCCGGCGTCATCAAATACCGCCGCGCTGATCAGTTGCTCCGTTTCATAAACACCGGTTTGTTTTTTTGCGATCAGATCATAGACTTCCAGCCGTTTTTTATCCCGCAGGGCCACATGTCCCTGGTCGTCAAACACAAAGGCCCGGGTACGTTGGGCGGAGCGGATCAGCAGACGGCCGCCCTCATCCATGACGCGTGTGTCAAAGACAAAAGGATGCGCCGTGTACAGGGCCAGCCCCAGGCTTTTTCCCGCCGAACCCAGTCCGATCTGCCGTAAGTAGACATCGCGGTACTCATTGCGGTACAGCGGCGCCAGCGATGGGCCAAACAGGGTGAGCAGCACTCTTTTTTCCCGGGCCAGCCAGACGGCGGTCAGTATACGG
>JALTKX010000008.1 GCA_027006055.1 Calditrichia bacterium
GGAGGAACTGACCGCCATAGAGGGCATAGGCCCCCGCATGGCCGGGAGTATTGTCGATTATTTTAAAAAGCCCGCCAACCGGGAGATGATTGCCGCCATGAAGGAAGCGGGGGTGAATATGCGCGCCAAACCGCCCGCCGCCGAAGAGGGCCCCCTAAAGGGTAAGGTTGTTGTTTTAACGGGTACATTGCCGGGGCTGAGCAGGGAACAGGCCCGCGAAATGTTGGAAAAGGCCGGCGCCCGGGTTACGGGTTCGGTATCCTCAAAAACCGATTATGTGCTGGCCGGAGAAAAGGCCGGCTCCAAGTTGAAAAAAGCGCAACAACTGGGTATACCGGTTATCGATGAACAGGCATTCCTGCAAATGCTCTCTTAGTTTCTCCCATTGTAAAGATATCGGAATTTTGTTTGACTTTAGAAGGGCACAGCTCTAAATTTGCATTCTTTTGTTAATCCAACGACCCATACCTGGATTAATAATCAAAATCATATATATTTTTTTAATACACGTGGAGGTTTTACGGTTTAATGAAAAAGAATACGACGACGCGTTTGGCTATTATTTTGTTTGTTTTTGCGGTCGCCATTTATCTCCTTTATCCCACCATAAGTTTAAGCATGATGACAGAAAAGGAATTGACGGAATTTCAAAACAGCGATCCCGACAGCTATAACGCCTTAAAGTCAAAAGCCATCAGCCTGGGGTTGGATTTACAGGGCGGTATGCATGTGGTTCTGGAAGTAGACCTGAAGGAGCTGCTGGACAAACTGGCCAAAAACAAAAATCCGGAATTTGTACAGGCCCTTGACGCGGCGGTAAAGGAAACAAAGGGAAGCGACGCCGACCTTATCGCCACCTTTAATGAAAAGCTCAAGGCAAAAGGGATGAACATCGCCCGCTATTACGGCAGTTCCGAGCGGCGCGAGGAGTCCGAAGTGTTACAATATCTTTACACACAATCGGAAGAGGCCGTAACCCGTTCCCTGGAGATTCTGCGGAATCGCGTGGATCAGTTCGGTGTTTCGGAACCCACCATTCAAAAGCAGGGCAGCAGCAGGATTATTGTGGAACTGGCCGGGGTAACAAACCCCAAGCGGGTTCGCCAACTCATCGGTAAAACGGCGCTTCTGGAGTTTAAACTTTTAAAATCGCCCGAGGTGACCAGCAACGTGGCTGTCAAGATTAATAAATTTATCGCTTCCAAAATTACGCCGGGCGACACCACCGCTTCGGATAAGAAAGAGAAGAAAGACAGTACCTCCACGGCTCTGGAAGAGCTCTTTTCCGTGAATGACAGCGACAGCGCCGTGTCCGGCGCCACCGCCGCCGGGGATAGCTCCAAGGCCTTGTTTGAGGAGAACCTTTTCTTTCAAGACCCGAGAGACCGCAGCACCCTTTTGGTTCCGGCGGACAAGGAAAACAAATTCAAGCGAATCATCTCCCTGCCGGAAGTTAAAAAGATCATCGCCGAGGAAGCGGGAAGCGCCGAGTTCTTATGGGGCTCCAAAAAAGTGGCCAACGGTGAATATCTTCAGGTTTACCTGGTAAACAAAAAGCAGGAATTGAGCGGAGAATACATTGTGGACGCCCGTCCGCAAAACGGCAGCCCCAACGATCCCTCTTCCATGGGCAAGTTCGAGGTGTCGCTTACCTTTAGCGACGAGGGAGCCAAGGTATTCGCCCGGGTTACCGGCGCCAATATTCAAAAACGGCTGGCCATTATACTGGATGAGCGCGTGGTGCTGGCGCCAACCCTGCAGGCCAAAATCACTTCCGGCCGGGCGCGCATCACGGGTATGGACACCTTTGAGTCCGCCAAGGACTTGAGCATTGTGTTAAAAGCCGGCGCCTTGCCCGCTCCGGTGCGTATCATCGAAGAACGTACGGTCGGCCCCTCCCTGGGACACGATTCCATCATAGCCGGCAGTTATTCCGCCTTCCTGGGGCTTATTGTCGTAATGCTCTTTATGATTATGTATTACAAAGGTTCCGGTCTTATCGCCGACATGGCGCTTGTTCTCAACATCGTCTTTATCATGGCGGTTA
>JALTKX010000009.1 GCA_027006055.1 Calditrichia bacterium
ACTTGCTTTCCTGGGCCTGGCGCACCAGCTCGATCACCTGCGACAGGAAGGAGTCCTTACCCGTACGTTCGACAATCAATGTCACCGAACCCTCGCCGTTGATGGAGCCGCCGATCACCTTGTCATCAACCTTTTTAGCCACCGGCTTGGATTCCCCGGTCAGCATGGATTCGTTTACGGAGGTCTCCCCTTCCACAATCTTGCCGTCCGCCGGAACCTTTTCACCCGGCTTAACCACAACTTTATCACCGTTTTTAAGTTGGTCCAGGGCCACATCCACCAGCGTTCCGTCGTCCATGACCTTATGGGCATCGGACGGCATCAGTTTGGCCAGGGCCTGCAAGGCGTTAGAAGCGCCCATAACCGACTTCATCTCTATCCAGTGCCCCACCAGCATGATATCGATCAGCGTGGCCAGTTCCCAGAAAAACATCTTCCCGGAAAGACCGAACACGACCGCCGCGCTGTAAATATAGGCCACGGTCACCGCCAGGGCGATCAGGGTCATCATACCCGGGTTCTTGGACTTCAGTTCGGTATAAAGTCCGTGCAGGAAGGGCCAGCCGCCCCAAAAGAAAACAAAGGATGAAAGCAAAAAGTTGACATAAACGGAACCCTTAAAGGCCAGAAAGCCTAAGTTCAAGGCTTCCTGAATCATGGGCGAGAGCGCCAGTATGGGTAGCGTTACAATCAAAGAGACGTAAAAACGCTTGCGAAAATCTTTCACCATATGAGCGTGGTGCGCATGGTGGTCATGGTGTTCGTGTTGCCCATGTCCTTCATGATGTTCATGGGCACTATGGTCATGGCCGCCATGATCATGATTGTGATGTTGATGCTTATCCATGGGAAATCTCCGTTTTAATTAAACCCAGTCTTTCTTATTTTCATCTGTGTTGACGTTAAAATTACAGAAGGTTACACATGTCTGACTTTGAACATGCTTTAAACTCCTATCTTGACGAGCTGCTTTCCTTTGCCCGCTCTAAAATCAATAACCCGCAACTGGCGGCGGACGCGGTACAGGACAGCCTGCTGAAAGCTTTGCGCAAACGCGATACTTTGAGGGATGAAAGCCGGTTGCGTTCCTGGCTGTACCAGATTTTGCGCAACACCATTCATGACCTTCACCGTAAAAGCAAACATTCTCTTATGGAAGCGGCCGATCCGGATACCATCGCCACGCAGGAAGAGATGGAGCGCATTGCCTGTCGCTGTATCGAAAAGTTGCTTCCCGCGCTGAACAGGGACTATGCCTATATCATCAGCGAGCTTGAATTGAAGCAGAAACCGTTGAAGGAGGTTTCCGAGCGCCTGGACATCACGCCGAATAACCTGAAGGTTAAACGGCACCGGGCCCGACGGCAGCTTAAAGAACGGCTGGAACAAACCTGCCGCCTGTGTGCCGCGCATGGCTGCCTCGATTGTGATTGTGAGCCCAACTAAACATCCCGATCTCCTTTCCTCCCTTTTCTTTTTACAAAAGCAATGCCAAGGCTTTAATTCAGCCCGTCCGGCTCTTTTTTCGATCCATGGGAGCCGTAATGGCATAATAGTATACAACAGCCTGTAGACTATTCTGCATAATCGCGTACTTTATAAGGTAGCATTTTCCTAAACCGGCGGCAGCAGAAGAAAGGAAAATGTAAAATATGTATGGGAAAACCGGTAAAATTCCAGAAAGGATAAAAAAAAGAGAGACCGACGAATCAGTCTCCCTCGGGGGTAGATATGGGGTTAAGTATAGTGGGGGTCATTAGCGGACACTGAAAAACTTATTTGCAACAACTGCATTTTTTCTCATTTTCAATTTCATTTTTATTTATCAGGCGCTTTCCCGCCGCGTAGGCCCGCGCGCCCAAAATGTATAGCGCGGCCAACGATAACAGGGTCAGGACCGATGTTTCAAAAAAAGCATACATTTCAATTCTCTGCTTTCCCGCATGTGTTATACATGCCTTTATCTTCCGGCTTAAGCCCGCACAGGGAACAACGTCTGTTGTTTTTACGGGTGCCAACCAAGGCCATTGCATATCCGAAACCCGTAAAAACCAGGGTGGTGATCAGCACCTTAATTAAAATTTCCATCACCGCACCCTCCCTTTGTGTTTAAAAACGCCTGTTCTTCGCGTCACGGATAACAACAAGGGTCAGAACCACAATCAACGCCAAAAGTACCCAAGCCGTGATAACCGCTCCCGGATCGTGTAACATAACATCCTCCTTTGGCTATTTTTGCAATTCTGCCCTTATAAATAGCAAAGGCTATGCCAACACCAACAAACCAGGGTCTGTTATTGTTTTTTATACACTTAGAGATAAAAGATATTTTTGTCATATTTTTTGACCTGTGGAATATTATACAGGGGTGTAGAATATTATTGGATTTTTTGCGATAAAAAGCGGAACGCTTATCCCCGGGAAAAACACAAAGCGGTTTAGCGGCTATGTGTACCCATGCACGATTGACGATGGAAATACCCGGGCCTAAAAAGAGAAGCGGGTTGTGAGCATGGTGATGTTTTGCGGCAGTTCATTAAATTGATAACAATAGTTTATACCCAACTCAATTTTATAAATGGGCATAAGCTCAAGCCCCACGCCCACCAGACCGGCATTGCTGTCGTTATAAAAGCCCTGACGCCGCCCGGGAATGTTAAAAAATATGACATTGTTATTGGCCGTGCCACCACGAAAGCTCAGACTTTTAACGCCCCGTTCATTCAACATTTTTTTGGGCAGGGGATTAAAAACCAGGGCATAGCTTAAATCACCGCGACCGTCGCTATCCCGCCTTAATGAAAACAAAACCTGCAAACGCTCCCCCATAACCTTAAACGGTTGCCATACCACGCTGCCTCCCCATTGAAAAGCGGGAGAACCCAGGGTGGAACGGGCATTTCTCATGCGCAGCACCATGCCCAGCTTAAGGGAGGGGTCAACATCGGAGAACAGCCCGAGGCTGCCTTCCACCTCGCTTCCGCGCACCATGGTGTTTCCCGGATAGAGCTGGGAAGAGGCGTATTCCAATGACGCGCCCAGGCTAAAATCGCGGAAACGATAGCCATAACTGATATTCATATTAAAGGAAAAGGTATTGTCATATTGCAGCTTGTAGTCGCGTCCGTCATACCGCTCGCCCACGGGTACGTTAAGGCCAAAAAGTCCCACGCCTAAAACCTGTTTTTCGGAAAGGGGCCACACCAGGGCCGTGCTAAAAAACTGAACGTCATGACCATTGATCAAATTTGAGAACTGGATTTCGGTATTCCGGGCGGTACTCATCAGGGCGGGGTTTATAAAAACATCCCCCGCTCCGGTGGAAAAGGCCTCATTGGGACCGCCGATGGCCTGGGCAAAGCCGTCAAAAGAAGGAGCGGACGTCAAACCGTCACCGCTTTGCCCCGGGGAGAGGGCGAGGAACAGAAGCACAAACAGGCCGCTAACCGGTTTCCAAAACATCTTTCACTCGTTGTTAATATTGTCTTTCCATGGTATATAATACAAGATACGTGCCAGAAAGCAATAAAAACAGGTAAAAAAATATCTTATGGACGCGGGCCTATACCGCCGCGGCCTGGCAGCCGCCGGAAAGCCGGCCGTCCTTCAGATTAATTTGACGCGTGGCATAGCTCAGATTCTGTTCATCATGGGTTACCATAACAACCGTTTGTCCTTCCTTATTCAGGCGGCTGAACAGCTCCATTACCATGCCGCTGGTGGCGGAGTCCAGATTGCCGGTAGGTTCATCGGCCAGTATTATGGGGGGATCATTGACCAGGGCCCGGGCAATGGCCACGCGCTCCTGCTCCCCGCCGCTAAGCTCGTTGGGCAAGCGCAAGGCTTTGTCGTGCAAGCCAACCTTTTCCAGCAATAACATGGCTTTCTCTTTTTTCGCGGCCGCGCTCAGCCTGCTGATGGCCAGGGGAATCATCACGTTCTCCAGCACATTCAGATACGGCAACAGATGGAAGGCCTGAAAAACAAAACCGATGTATTCCTTTCTGAAATCGGCGCGTTGCTCCGCAGACAAACGATAGATATCAATCTCATCAACGGAGATACGGCCCGAGGCCGGTTCGTTCAACCCACCCAACATGGTTAAAAGCGTGCTTTTCCCCGAACCCGATGTCCCCGTAATGGCCACAAACTCGCCGATATCGATTCCCAGGGAAACCCCATCCACGGCGCGTACCGTTTCTCCCCCGCCATGATAGGTTTTTACCAAATTCATTACCTGTATTAAACTCATCGTCTGTGTATCCTTGTTAAAGTGATTGCAGGCTTACCGTCGGGTCAAGCCGGGCCGCCTTTATGGCCGGGTAAAAGCTGGCGCCCAGACCTATGACCACCGAGATCAACAGGGAGAGCCCCATAATTGTGGAATCGATATGCACATTTACCTGATCGGCGCCGATCCAGGAGCCGGCATAGCCCGATACCGATACGCCCAGAAAGTAGCCCGCCAATCCGGCCAGGGTGCTGAGAAAAAAGGCCTCCTGTAAAATAATCTGCATAATATGTGACTGGCGGTAGCCCATGGCCCGGAAAATACCGATTTCCTTTTTACGTTCATTTACCGAGGCACTCATGGTGGTAAAAACAATCAGAATGGCCACAAAAAGAATAATCACGGAGATGCCCAGGGAAAATCTTTCAAATTGGTGTATGGATTTCATTTTCGATTTGATGGTTTGCTGAATCGCTGTTACACGGGCTCCGGGCAACTTGTCCGAGGTCTGGGCCACAATGTCTTCTATGGGGCAATCGTAACACAGCGCGGCCACTTCTATCAGACTGATTTCCGATCCCTTGTTAAAAAGCCGCTGGGCACGTTCCAGGTCGATAAAGACCAGTTGGTCATCCTGTGATCCGCTTTCGTTAAGTATGCCGCTAACCCTGAAAGGCGTGCCGTTTATCAGAACAATCTGTCCCAATCCCAATTGCAGTTTCCTTTTCACATCAACTCCAATAAGCGCTTCATCTTCCTTTTCGGGCACATCACCGATAATGCTCCACCACTTTTTAAGGCTGATCTCTTCCTTAAAATGTACACCCACCACCATTACCTTCGTCTGTTCCACTTCGGCCACATTGAGCAGTTTAGGGGATATGATTTTAATATTATCCCTGTTTTTAATCTCCCGGATTTTGGCAACATCGTCTTGCCGCAAGGGGGTTACATCGAAGGAAACACCGGAGACCGCCATACCGCCATAGGAGAGGGAAAGCTCATCGCTACGGGGCACAATTAAAATATTGGCGCCATATTCATCCAGCTTATTGGCGATGTCCTCATTCATGGTTTGCCCCATGCTCATCAACAAAACCACCGTACTCACGGCAATGAGCAGACCGGCCAGCAGGAAAAACATGCGCGCTTTCCGTCTTAGAAGACTGTTCAGGGAAATATGATAGAGTTTCATCCGGCGCCCCCTAAATCCGCCGGCGCCAGGAGGCCACCGCTTGTTCATCGATATGCACTTCATCACCCACCACAACGCTGGGCACGGCGTCTGGCGGGAACTTCTGGCAGGAGCCGCTTACCCCGTTCAGACTGTTCACCTCCCAGGTGGTGCCGCAAGAGTTACACACCAGTTGCTCTCCCTTGATGTGAAAACTGGTAGAGTTACAGGGCTCGCACACACTAACCGCCGTTATCACCTTGCCTTCTTCCGATATATAAGCCAACAGGGGCAAAGTCGACGTGCCCGAGCTGTAATCAAAACGGAGAAATTTATTTTTTTTCAGATCGGCCAGTTTAAAGATGATCTTACCGTCGCGTGTTTCCACCGGCGCCGACCTCATGCGCACGGGTGTTGCCGGGTAGTCAAACGGTTCGCTGATCACCGGTTGCCGCTCCACGACGGGGTTAACCATGGAAGGCAGGCTGTCTAAAAAAAGCATAAAGCCCAACAAGGCAAATAGCGCCAATCCGATATAGATGATATTTTTATCTCTGCTGTTCTTATCGCCCTCCAGCACTTTTTGCCGCTTATCGCTAAAGGCCGCGGAACGGACACTCTCCGCCGACCCGTGTTCGCTTATTTCTTTTCCGCATTGGGTACAAAAGCGCGCCTCTTTCTCCAGGGCCGTTCCACACCATGTACAAAAATTGGCCATTTTCTTTCTCCTATCTGATACGGTTGCCGTATCGGGCATCCACAATTTTCACTATATTTTCCTTTGTATACTTTCCTTCCCTGATCTTTTGATCGATAAAGTTTTTCACCTCCAGCGCGCCACCGGGATGACTGCAATTGCAATCCTTCAGTTCATCTATGCCACATTGTCCACAGGTACAGGCAAAGCTGGAAATAATAGCCAGGCGGTCGGAAGGAAGCGCCACCTGCCGATCACCCGGTGTTGTTAACATTTTCAGGCCCGGCGCGGCGGGAAGGGGCGTTTTCAGAACGGCATTCCCCCTGCCCGCGCCATACTTCTCCCTGTATTGCGGTTTTATCCAGCCATATTTTTCATTAACCGCGCGGATGATGCTGTCGGAATCTTTTTTCGCCCGCAATTCCCCGCGGATAAACTGCCTTTCGGCTACGGCCACCTCACAGGTACATGTGTTTAACGGCTGCTCGCCGCAGGTACCGCAGGAACAAATGAATTTTGCGGCAATATCCAACAGCTCCGCCTCCAGTCGGGGATCATTGCTTTTCTGTTCCGTCAGGGCCAGAGGTTGTATATTCGCCGGGGGCGGGCCCGTAGGCTGTTGCCGTTGCGGTATAAGCATGTAGATGATTAAACCGGTAAATAAAACGGCCCCAATCTTAAAAACCGTCATATTATTGGTTTGCGACGGCTGTGGCGCCTTTTTCTTCACTTTAGGGCGCTTTTTTTTACGGGAGGCATCCTTTGACTCCCTGCCTCCCGGCTGTTGAAGGGCCTCGCCGCAATTAAAGCAAAAACGGGCCTCTTGTTCATTCTCCGAACCACATTGTTTGCAATATTTTTTTGCGGTCTGTTCCCTTAGACTGCTGCCGCATTCCTGACAAAATTTTGCCCGCGGATTGTTTTCCGCCCCGCATTCCATACAGGTTCTAGTCTGTCCCATCATTTACCCCTTTAATTTAAGTTCCAGTCCGCGGCGCCTCATGGCCATAATGCTACCCAGGGTTAGTACAATGGTGCCCAGCCACAGAATACTCATCATGGGCTTGGTGCTGATTTCCATCGCCACGCGTTGAGGCGCCTTTTCCACCGTCCCCAGGCCTTCAAAAGCCAGTTTAATGTTTTTCTGACCGGCATTGATACCGGCCAGAATCACGCGCGCGCCCTCCTTGTCATCCGCGCCCGTTCCCGGCAAACCGGCGGGCTGGTTTACGGTTTCCCGTCCCTTAAGCAATAAAGCCGGAGCCCGTTCAAAGGAGTGACCGTCTTTTTCAAACTTTAAAACGGCGGCCACGCGGAATTCTCCCCGTTCCTGGTGTTCTTCAAGGTCAAATGCGCTAAAGACAATATTATAACCCGCATAGTTTTTTGCTTCGCCTTTAGCGATAACCAATTCGTTCTGACCGGCCGCCTGCCCGTCGTCAATCACCTGCAGGGGCGAAATATACAGATCCTTTAAAAGACCTTCATCCACCCAGGGCTCACGCATTTCGCTGTTAAAATACTTATTCATATACAGCCTGGGTATGGCCCGATACGTTTCGTCCCCGTCGCGGACCTCCAACAGCAAACCATGCTTGCCGTCTTCGCTTAGGTAGTCGCCCTTAAAGGTAAAACCATAGCCCATGGTATTTAGGGGCGCATTCTGGATAAAGACTTTCCTCTGCGAAGTTTCGAACACACCGGATATGATTATGCCGCTAAACATAAGGGCCACGCCCATATGGGCCAGGGGAGCGGTAATGGAGCGCCAACCCAGACGCATCCTTTTTACCAGCACCTGGGCATTGCTGACCAGAGCAAAAACGGTAACCGCCAAAAACAGAATCAGCATGCCGCCGTTCATGCCATAATAAACCGCCGTGGCCACAGCCAGCATGGCCGCTACCGCTCCCGGAATCAGACGCCCGGCAATCTCCTCCAGGGGTTCATCTTTCCAGCTTAGTGCCGGCGCCAGCCCCAGGGCCAGCGAAAGTAAAATGGCAATTGGCAGGTTGACCCGGTTATAAAAAGAGATATCCACCTGCGCCGGCTTGCCAAACAGGGCCGTTAGCAGGGGAGAGGAGGTGCCCATAAGGATAAAAAAGGCGCTGGCTATAAGAATCAGCATGGAGGCCAGTAAAATATTTTCCCGGTTCAGGCCGCTAAGCCGCACACGGACAAAGGGTATTTCATTTTTACGCACATAAAGCAGGCCCAGGCCAAAAAAGAGTGCCGCCAGTTGATAAAGCGTTAAAAAGCCATTTATGCCCAAATCCTGAAAGGAATGCACCGAAAAATCGGCCAACACACCGCTGCGGGTTAGAAAAGTGGCATAGAGCACCAACACAAAGCTGATAACGGCAAGGGCAAAGTTTGACTTTTGCAGCCCGCCTTTGTAGCGCGTTACCAACAGGCCGTGGAAAAGGGCCAATACGCTTAGCCAGGCTATAAGGGAGGAGTTCTCCACGGGGTCCCAGCCCCAGTATCCGCCCCAGCCCAGCACCTTATAGGCCCAATAACCGCCGATGATTATGCCAGCGCCCATGGTAACAGAAGCAAAAAGTACCCAGGGCAGGGCCATCGCCACCCAATGGCTGAAACTCCTTTTTATCAGGGCGGCCATGGCTATGGCAAAGGGAACCGCCGTGGCCGCGTAGCCTAAAAATAAAACGGGCGGATGAATAACCATCCAAGGATTTTGCAACAGGGGATTTAGCCCCGCCCCATCCCGGGGAACTGCTTCCCGCAGGCTAAAGGGACCGGCCTTGATAAGCAGCAACAGAAAAGCCGCCTGAACCAGATTAAGCACAAACATAGACCAGGCTTCCAACGTTCCGGCCCGGCGCACGTATAACAGACCCACAACAGAGATCATCAAGGCCCAAAATAGAAATGAGCCCTCCTGACCGGCCCAAAAGGCCGACAGGAGATAACCCGGGCCCAGGTCAAGAGAGGTATAACGGTACACATAATCCACCTGAAAGCTATGGCTGAAAATAAGATACCAAAGATAGATAGAAGCCAGCCCCACCAGCAGGGACATTATATGAAAACCAACACGTCCCTTTTTTAAAAAGCCGCCCAGATTTTCCCCCGGATTTCTCAGCTCGTCTCTTCCCGCCTGATAATAATACCAGGCCGACCACACGGTGGCCGCCAGTGCCGCATATACGGTTAATATGCCAAACTTCATAACAGATATCCTTATGTTTTATCCGTGCAAAAACGGATTTTACAACGCTTCACTTATAGTAAACGACCAGGCTATTTCTCCCGACCGGGAATAGATCAACTTCATATAGAGTCCCCTTTGACTGCCCTCCAACGATATATAGGCCTCAAGGATAGCCTCCACCCCGGGGAGGCGCCCCGTTCCCGTATAGGCGCTGTCCACTATCCCGCTTGCCGTCAGGCCTTGCTCCCGTAAAAGCTGTTCCAGGTCATCGCGGGTAAGAACCTTGTAACGGCCGGCCCTTACCAGGCGGTCTGTAATTTTTTGCTTTGCAACTTCACTGCTTAAGGCGCCGTCCTCGCTCCTTACATGGGTTACGGCTATGGTTTCGACGGGCAGGTTCACCTCAATCAGATTGCTGACGGCCTTGTCAATCATCCCTTCCAGTTGACTTTGCACGGAATGCGGCTTTTTAGGAGCGGGGGCGCCTGGCCTTTTGTATCCATGACCGTGCATGGAGGCCACCATACAGTTCGATAAAAGAAGGGTGTTTGCAAGAATAAGCCATAATCCGCCATGTGCGGAAAGGGAGAACCGGGAGTTGCGCGGCTTTAGGTGTGTCATCCCATTTACCTGATGTGTTTTTTGCTCACAGTGAAAGAATTAAGACTCTTCAATCTTATTAGCAAATAAAATGCCATGTTTTTACAGTAGTTTTAATGATTGTTTTTATTGAGCTTACAAAGTGCCTCATTTTATAATTTTCCGGGAGAGTAGATTATTCTACAGGCCGTTGTTGAATAGTCGTCGATTGATACGTCCATGGGGCGCGGAAAGTAACTGAAAAGACACTCTATCGCCCAATGTTGAGCATAAAAACAAAGAGTGCGCACGTGGAATTTATCTCGGATTGGCCCGCTGGATTCTACATCACATCAAAAGGCGCCTGTTAATATTTAGTCCGCGCGCGCACTCTTTATTCCGGGGGCTCAGCGCCCCAGCAGCTCGTTTTTCATCCGTTTAAAATCTTCTTCGCTGATTTCACCGGCGGCATATCTCTTCTTTAAAATCTCCAGCGCGGAATCGGAACCACGCACATCTCCGCCGGTACGCATCAGGACAAAACCAAGATAGAAAACAAGACCTATTATGACTATCCACATAATGCCTCCAAAGCCCATGTGTCCGAAATATTCCATCTTTTTCTCCTTTCCGTTGTTCATTTTATTAAATGCAAAACGCATACCACATTTTTTCTGTTGGCTTCCATGACCGCGGGCCGTCTGTTTACATCCCGATTTACCAAGCCATGGAAAGAGTTGTATACTATTAGACAGGTGATTGTACACTATTGTTAACCCTCCGTGACAAAAGAAAAACAACTCATCCCGGACAATCCATTCTTGACCTTTTTATGAGATTCCGGCTATAAATAGTTTAAGGAATGTGACTCTTTCAGCCGGGAAATTTTCTACCATCGGTTCACACATGCGGTGTGATCACATCACGGCACAAAACCACTTATTCCCGTAGGAGGAGATATGAATTCCTTTACTTTTCTCAGAAGCCTTTTAGTGTTTCTGGCTTTTTTTACCATATGGGCCTGCGACAGCAGCCAAACAACCACGGAACCCGAAGTGAGCGTTCGCAGCGCCTCGGCAGACTATTCCGAAGCGGTGCTCTTTAGCGGTTCGCGCAGCACCGAAGGAGGCAAGGTTTATGAAGTGCTGCCCGGTCCGGCGGTAATGAACCCCGCCATGAACCCGACGCCGTTTTCCGATAATATTAACATGACAAGCGGTTCCTATACCCTGGAAGTCAGCGATGTTGACGATGAAGATTCACCCGCCTCCGCGGACGCGGCCGGCAATGTAAGCATTATGTTCACGGGTGATGACGGCCGTCAATATAAGATCAGTAACATCAACATCATCCATAAGGAAAACGGCAGCGGCGACCACACCTTTTTCGGCGGCGTGGGTCGTAACAAGGTCATGCACGGCAATACGGGCATCGGCACGGGCCTGATGCCTAAAATGCTGGCCTATATCACCCTGTGGGGCCTGGCGGATTTAAAGGACGCCGCCACCGACAGCGTTTTAGCCACAAACCGGGTTATCCACATTATGACCGCCACCAATGTGCGCGATGAGAACCTGAAGATGATTCCCTCCGCCGCAGTCGATTCTTCCGATCACAATTTTTGGAGAGCGCAAACACATATCATATTACCGCCACAGGATACCCAGGGCAATTCCGATCCTGTTCCGGGCACCCATTACGGATTTTTGCATATGATGTTTGAAGGCGTGGAACTTTTTGGCGCCAACCGGGAGCCGGGCCTGGCCTATGAAGTGCTGCCCGGACCGGCGGTCATAAACCCGGCCATGAGTCCCACGCCGTTTTCCGACCGGGTAGCCCTGGCCAGCGGTTCGATCTCCCTTAAAACCAGCGACACGGATGAAAATGATTCCGAACAATCCAATGACGCCATTGATGAGTTCGCCATGCGCTTTGAACGGCTGGACGGCACCGTGTTTACCATAGACGCCATCAAGGCCGTACATAAAGCGGAAGGCAGCGGCGAGCATACCTTTTTCGGCGGCGTCGGTTATGACAAGGACATGCATGGCAACACAGGCATCGGCACGGGTTTGATGCCGCGCATGCTGGCTTACATCACCTTTTGGGGGATAGCCGACCTGAAGGATGGCAACGGCAATGTGCTGGACAGCAACCGTCCCGTTCATGTGATGGTCGCTTCGCGGGCCCGCAGGGATGACCTGAGTCTTATTGGAGATACCTCCACGGATCAGACCGACCATGGCGCGGACAAGGTGGAGATTCATGTGATCCTGCCGCCAACGGATACGGCGGGCAACCCGGATCCGGTTGCGGGTTCCGGACACGGATTTTTACACCTGATGTTTGAAAAGGTGAGTCTGCAAAACTGACAAAAAGTAAAAAATAAAAAAGCCCGGCCGTTCAGGCCGGGCTTTTTTTTAGAGATTTTCAATAACCCGTTGCAGGCGTCCCCGTATTTCCGAGGCGACTTCCCGGAGTTGTTCGTTTTCAACGGCGGCCATGGAGGCCATGGGGTCCACGGCGGTTACCTCCACTTCGCCGTTATCGTTTTCCTGAACCACCACATTACAGGGCAGCATGGTGCCGATTTTATTTTCCGCCAACAGGGCCTTGTGGGCAAAGGGCGGGTTACAGGCGCCGAGTATGCGATATTTGTTAAAATCCACATCCAGCTTCTTCTTTAACGTCGCTTTGACGTCTATTTCGGTAAGGATACCGAAACCTTCCCCTTTCAGGGCCTCCGTTACCACATCAATCGTTTCGTCAAAGGGTGTCGAAACCTTTTTGGAAAAATAATAATTGCTCATGATCTTTTCTCCTTTTTTTAATTTAAGACTTAAAATATGACATGATATTCTACAACTTTCATGCCAACTCCCGGCATCCCGGATATTTTGCCCCGGGAGCGGGCAGGAATGAAAACAGTTGAAAGATACGTCTATTTATGGCAATGTGCATCCGGTTTGGCCAAGGTAAGCAAAATATTTCCTGGCTTGCGTTCAAAAGTAGGGCAAGGCCATTTTGTCGGCTGCCGGCTGACAAATGGATTTAATTTAGATTTCGCTACCTTATCATCCGCCCTGCCGGAAAATAATAAGGTTCTCGGATTCAAGGGGACGTGTTTCTACTAAGGTCGACTGAAATGAAATAAGGTTTTTAACCGCCGCTGCCCCGGGCTATTAACAGATTTTTTTATCCCTAGCGGTTAAAAGCATGGCATAGCGTTTTGCACTCTTATTTGTATCGACATAACCTTTGTAGAAAATAGAAACCATAGATTCCCTTACCTTATTTTTTGTCCTGCCGGGAAAAATGTGGAAATAAGGTTGTTGTTTTATACCTGCCTACAAAGGATAATCTTATATCATACCCGGGCTAAATAAAAAAGGCGGCGGGCCTTTCCGCCCGCCGCCTTTCCCGGCCGTTAATTGGCCATTTTCAAGAATTCGACAATTTTATCCACCTCATCGGCAGTAAGGCTGGCGCGTATGCGCATATGCTTGCCGACCACTTCCCATTGACTGTCGCTAAAAGCCGAAGGGGATGGCGCGTTATGGCAACGCACGCAATTTTCGCCCCACAACAATGCCCCGGGCTTGCTGGCCTGGGCCTGAGAAGGTGTGCAACTTGCCAGAAACAGTGCTCCGAAAAACAGAGACACCGACACCAGAAAGAGCTTAACATGTTTTACTTTCATTTCTATACTCCTTTTATACTGTTTGCTCAAAAACCAAAAGCCCAATGCAGAAAAATAGCATCATTGGAGGCTTCACCTTCCTCACCTTCCGATTCATGCGCGCCGGTATCGGCAAACTGATAGGAGAGCTTGACCACCGTGCGCCAATCCACCCAGTAGTTAAGGCCGAAGGCATATTGTGTCTGATCGGAAGTCCACAGGGCGCCCTCGGGAAAGGAAAGCTCGGAATAGCGTCCAACAAATTCCAGGCTGTTGAGAAAGTCCGTGCTCATATTCACCGGACGGTAAGACATTTGCACATAATAGGCGCTGCTTTGATTGCTAAAGCTGTAGTTGGAGGAATCTTCCACATTAAAATAGCTGGCGTCATCCACCCGCACGCCGTTAAGCTGGGCTTTTATATCAACCACGCCGCTCAAAAACGATACCTTGCTGACATAGGAAAAATCCACCGCGTAAAGCAGGGCGGCCACATCCTCATATTTACTTTCCACACTGCCTACCTTGCCATACAAACCGGAAAAACCGATCTCCATGGAGGAGTTAGACAACGGCAGAAAGGAAACCCGTCCCCCGATAGCTTTGTTATTGTTGTTATCCTCGCCCAGGTCATACAACAACATGCCCGCCTCTTCAGGTTCCACATTGGGATTGGTGCCGTCGTTGAGGGCCGGACCGTTAATCATATAGACAGAATAGGTCATCTTGGCCTCTCCCAGCGGAATTCCGCCACGCAGTTCCACGCCCAGGTCCCGGGCCGGGCCCACGCCGTCATGACCAAAACCCAGCGGTTTGCTGGAAAGGCGATTTATCCACGCCGGGTGCAATTTGGCGGCAAATGTGCCAAAAGGCAGAAGAAATTTACCAAGACGGAGGGTGGCATAGTCATTGATGATATAGGACATGTTCGCGTATTCCAATCCTATAAGCGTTTCTCCGTTCTCATATTCCACTTCCAGTTCGGCTTCAAACAGTAGCTTGTCCGATTGCCTCCACAGAAAGATGGGGTTAAAACTACCTCCCACAAAGGTCGTTTCATCTCCGCGCACTTCCACGCCCGAGTGCGCGTAACCGCGGAGAAGAAAACGGCTCTCGCCCGGTTTTTCCTGGGCGCTAAGCATAGCCGTACATAAAACAAGTATAAGTAATACCTTTCGCATAATTAACCTCCTGAGTGTTATAACCTGTAGCGGTTATTCTGATGCCAGATGTCTGATATAGTTAACCAATTGCCAACGCTGCTCTTCCGTCAGGGATTCCTTATAGGAAGCCATGGGCGGGTTGCCGTTGGTCAATTTCCAAAAAATGGCGCCGTCACTCTGCTTTTGTACGCGTTCCGAGGTCAGGTTGGCCGGCTTGGGAGTAAGAGCCATGCCGGCAATGCCGTCTCCATGCCCCTTGTCGCCATGGCAGATAACACAGAGGTTCTTATAGGTATCCTCCACCTTTTTCCAGGCGTCCGGGTCTTTATGAAATGGATTTTCCAGTTTGTCCGCTTCGGCCGGAGCCACCCAGTTACTGCCGGAATCTTCCCTGGGGGAAGCGGCGAATGACAGGGTGATACCAACGGCAACTGCTATCAATATTACTGCGCGATTAAAAAATGATGTAAACATACATCCTCCTATTGTTTGTGATTACAGGTAAAAAGCCTATTTTATCTGATTTTATTTTATAAGGAACCCGCGCGAACGCGGGTTCCTGTTTTTTTAATGACTGTGGCTGTGGCCGTCGCTCTCCTTCTTTTTCCCGCTCTCTCCCTTACCACCGCCCATATTCATATTCATCATGGCCGGCGCTTCACTCAGGGCCTGGGCCTGAACGGATTGTATACGGATTTTTCCGCTACCCATAAAAAAGATACCGGCCTTTCCCGGGGCCATTTCAGAGCCGTGTCCGTGGTTCACCAGCTTATCGCCGATATATCCGCGAAAATGCCCCTTGCTGCCCACCGCCTTTAAGGTGCTCCAGCCTTTAACCGGGCTATCCGACTCATCAAAAAAGACCAGCGCGCCCTCGTTCACGCGTCCCAGGCGCGAGCCATCCCCATCCACGGCAAAAAAGTCGTAGTCGCCGGTACTCCGGAAATGGTGCAGTAATAAAAATCGCCCGTTAAACTCATCCAGATTGACGCGGACGCTCAACTCGATGTCCGTAAGAGGTCCTCCGGCCAGAATATAAGCGGAGGTATCCTTATCCACGGAAATAACCAGGGTCTTCTCTTCCGCGGCAAAGCTTAAAGCTTCGCTTTCTCCCTCCGGAAAAGTGAAGTTTTTAAGAAAATCCGCGGCGGCATTTTCCGAAGCCTGCCAGCTCCAGGAGCCGTTTACGCCCGGCTGAAAACCGGAAGGGATATCCGCCCGGGGCGCCGGGGCGGCAGCCTTTACGCCCAAACCGAATTCGAACACCAACCGGCCTCCGCGTTCGCCTGTTTGAAACACAAAAAAGAAACCGATGGCGCCGAGAATAAAAAAGAGTCCGTTACCGCCGGCGGAATTTGCAAAGGGTTTCTTTATCAGAAGAAGCCGGATGAGGATGTAAAGCGACAGGAAAATAAGGGTATATAATCCCCAGTCGGCATGTTCTGATATGGCGGTATACGCCTGGGACGGTATGTTTACGGAATCGGCCGCCTCACGACCGCTAAAATAGGCCGCCAGCGCGCCGAGAGCGCCAAAGGTATATAGCGACAACGCCGAGGGGCGCAGCCAGCTTTGGGATTTAAGAAACAGGCTCCCCAGGTCCAGCAACACCGCCAGCGAAACAAGGGCGATGGGAAAGTGGATAATCATCGGATGAAGATTAGGAGCCCAATCGGGAATTAACTGCATAATGATCCTTTCATGTTAAATGAGTACGTTAAAACCAATGGCCAGGGTATACTCCGCGCTGCTTTCTCCAAACCCCTTGGAGCCGTAAAAGGAAATACCCAGGGTTTTATTCAACGCCCGGAAATAAGCGGCGGTAAGCTGACGCGGCGGCTGGAGCCCCTTAATAATGGTACTGTATTCCTGGTAATAAAAGGAAACCGTTGAACGTCCGTTGGGCGCGTGCCGCGCCAGCCCGACGCCATAGACAAAGGGGTTTTCATAGTTGATCTGACCGGGGTCGCCCAACATCAGATAGCCGGCATCGGCAAAGATGCGATAGACGCCAAACATTTTCCTAAAGGCCAGCCCCAGTCCGTAATCGAACTTACCACTGCCGAACAAGCTGCCGTTAAGGGAGGTAGGCGCCTTGACCTGACCGGTAACATACAGACCGGGGTAAACCTTATATTCCGTATAAAGATAGATATCCGAGATGCCGGAGGTGAAGGCATAGCCGTTTTCCATGGACACGGACGGGCCGGGCGACGACGTTTCCCCCGCCAGTTGATCCCGTTGGATCACCAACGGCAGGGTAAGCGAAACGCTGAAATCCTCGTGGCTGTATCGTCCCCCCAAATACAGCGTATAGTTATCCACGCGGCTGTCATAGATGTAGGTGCCGGTGGTGTAGGAAAAAACGGAAGAAACCGACCAGTTCTTTTTTGCGCTCAGGCCGGCCAACGGGGCCAGAACCATTAGCAAAAGAACCAGAACGGCCCTGTTGTACTTTTGCCTGCTTACGGAGTACATAATATTTACTCGTTTTCTTTTTTGGTGTGAAGCGTATCCATGCTTTTTAATAAATCTTCCATGGCGGACATCATCCGGCCCATGTTGCCCTGCATTTCATGCATGCGCTTTTTTACAAGGGGATCGTTCATAAGGCTTTCATCGGCCATCATCCTGCGCATTTCACCCAGGGTTTTTTGCATGCCCCGGGCCATCGCGTCCAGGTGCCCGCTTAAAACGGCCATAGCCGGGCGGACGGGGTCGGACAGCGCTCCCTGCCCCTGTTCATCATGTTCCCTGGCGGATTTGACCATCTCCCCCGTATGGGAAAGCATTTCATTCATCTGCTTCATCATCTGATCCATGCTCATTTGCATGTTTTGCTGATTTATTTGCTGCATGCCCCGATGTTGCAGGTTGAGCATTTGTTGCCGTACAGACATATCGCCGCCGGGTTGTTGGGCGCTAAGGGGCAGCACAAGGGCCAGCAGGGATATAAATAGCCCCGCGGACAGACGCCGTCTTTTTTCAATCATTGTCATATCAGTTTTCTCCGCTGTTTAGTGTATCCGGCATGCCGCTATTCCGGTGAACAGCACTCCAGGGCCTCGTCATCACGCACACCGGTGCGGATTTTAACGACGCTTTCCACCGGGGAAACATAAATCATACCGTCTCCCTTCATACCCGTATAGCCCGCTTTCCTGATGGTTTCCACCACGCGATCCACATCCGCGGCCCTGCAAACGGTTTCCACCTTGGCCAGGTCCGCATATTT
Organism: Calditrichia bacterium; assembly: GCA_027006055.1. Classification (GTDB taxonomy): domain Bacteria; phylum Calditrichota; class Calditrichia; order Calditrichales; family J004; genus J004. The sequence goes on from JALTKX010000009.1 coordinate 17,934, forward strand.
TTTTACGATTTTTATCGAATACTTGGACTCATGGGGATCGGCCATATGTTGCCCGATTCCCATCACATCCAATAGCGTGATATCGGAGATACCCAAATCCTCGAGGGCATCCAGGACTTCTTCCGCTTTTTGAGCGCGGATAAAGGCTTTTACTTCTTTCATAGTTCCCTCCCCGGTTTACATAAAACATTAAAAATAAAAGGCCGGTCGGTAAACCGGCCTTGGAGACGCTTATTCGGCAGAGTCAACGGATGAATTTCCCTCCTCGTCGTCTGTAACGACCTCAGCCGCCAATCTCTTAACCTCGCGTCCTTTCCATAACTCATAAATTGCCGGTATCACAATCAAAGTCAGAATAGTGGATGTCACCATCCCGCCAATCATGGGCGCGGCAATGCGCTTCATTACCTGCGAACCGGTGCCGGTGCCCCACATGATGGGAATCAGTCCGGCCATAATGGCCATAACCGTCATCATCTTCGGGCGCACACGGTTTACCGCCCCTTCGATAATGGCATGATACAGATCCGACATGTTGCGCATTTTACCTTTGTTTTTCATATCCTTATAGGCCTGATCCAGGTAGATAAGCATGATGACGCCGGTTTCCGCCGCCACTCCCGCCAGGGCGATAAAACCCACCCCCACGGCCACGCTAAAGTTGTAATCCAGAATATAGAGATACCAGATACCCCCTACCAGGGAGAAAGGCAGGGAAAGCATAACGATGATACTTTCCTGAATGTTTTTAAAGTTGAAGTAGAGCAACAGGAAGATGATAACCAGGGTAATGGGTATCACAAGCTGCAGGCGCTTCTGGGCCCGTTCCATGTACTCATACTGACCGGACCAGACCAGGCTGTACCCTTCGGGGAACTTCACCTTTTCTTCCACGATCTTGCGCGCGTTTTGCACATAGGTGCCCACGTCGATATCGCGGATATCCACATAGAGCCAGGCCGTGGTACGGGCGTTTTCGCTCTTGATGACCGGAGGCCCTTTTTTAATAATAATATCGGCCACATAGCTGATGGGTATCTGCGCCCCGGAAGGGGTGGGTATCAACACCCGTTTTAGCGCTTCCACATTGTCGCGCAGTTCCCTGCTGTAGCGCACGTTAACCGGGTAGCGTTCCAGTCCTTCCACGGTATAGGTAACATTCATACCGCCGATGGCCGACATAACAATCTCCTGCACATCCCCCACGGTTAAACCGTAGCGGGCCGCTTCGTCGCGCTTAATATCCAGATCGAAGTAATTGCCGCCCACGGCCTTATCGGCAAAAACGCTCAGGGTCCCCTTTACGCCCTTGATTACCGTGGAGATTTCCTCGCCCAGGTCGGAAAGGGTTTGCAGATCCGACCCCATGATTTTTATACCAATGGGCGTTTTAATACCCGTGGAGAGCATATCAATACGTGTTTTGATAGGCATGGTCCAGGCGTTGGTCAGGCCGGGGAACTTGATGGCGTTATCCATCTCCTCCACAAGTTTTTCCACCGTCATGCCCGGGCGCCACTCTTCTTTGGGCTTAAGCATAATGGTTGTCTCTATCATGGATAGCGGCGCGGGATCGGTTGCCGTTTCGGCGCGGCCGATCTTGCCGAAGACATGGTGCACCTCGGGGAAAGATTTGATTATCTTATCCGTTTGCTGCAAAATTTCCCTGGCCTTGGTGATGCTGATACCCGGGTCCGTTGTGGGCATGTACAACAGATCGCCTTCATCGAGCGGAGGCATAAACTCCGAGCCGATGTGCTCCACGGGATAGATGGAGATGATCAGCACGACAACCGCGGCTATGATCGTGCTCCATTTAAAGCGCAGCACAAAATTGATAACAGGCCTGTACGCTTTGATCAAAAAGCGGTTGATGGGGTTTTTCTCCTCCGGCATAATTTTACCGCGAATCAGATAGCCCATAAAGACCGGCACCACGGTCAGGGCCAGCAGGGCCGCCGCCGCCATGGAATAGGTTTTTGTGAAGGCCAGGGGTTTAAACAGCCGCCCTTCCTGGGCCTGCAGTGTAAACACCGGTAAAAAGGAGAGGGTAATAATCAAAAGGGAATAGAAGAGCGCCGGTCCCACCTCCTTGGAGGAATCCAGAATAATCTGCCAATGATCCTTCTTCCCTCCGTCATGCTCGATGTGCTTATGGGCGTTCTCTATCATTACAATGGCCGCATCGACCATGGCGCCGATGGCTATGGCAATACCGCTCAGGGACATGATATTGGCGTTCAGTCCCTGCCATTTCATAACCAGAAAGGCCATTAAAATACCCAGGGGCAGGGTCAGGATGGCCACAAAGGCGCTGCGAAAGTGCATAAGGAAGATAATGGTCACCAAGGCCACCACAATACTTTCTTCCAGAAGTTTATCCACAAGATTGTCGATGGCCCGCTCTATCAACGCCGAACGGTCATAGGCCGTTTCAATGGTTACCCCTTCCGGCAGACCCTTTTCCAGGTCTTTCAGTTTCTCCTTAACCAGTTCAATGGTCTTAAGGGCATTTTCGCCAAAGCGCATCACCACCACGCCGCCGACCGCCTCGCCCTCGCCGTTCAGCTCCGCCAGGCCGCGCCGCAATTCCGGCCCGATATGCACATTGGCAATCTGCCCGACAAGAATGGGCGTTCCGTCCTTATCCACACCCACGGGGATCGATTTAATATCCTCTATGGATTGTATGTAGCCCAGGCCGCGCACCATAAACTCGGTTTCACCCAGTTCCACCAGCTTGCCGCCCACGTCGTTATTACTGCGTTTTATGGCCATGCGTACTTTTTGAATGGGTATATTGTAGGCCAACAGCTTGTTGGGGTCTACCTCCACCTGGTATTGCTTTACATAACCGCCGATGCTGGCCACCTCGGATACGCCGGGCACGCTGGTCAACTCATAGCGCAAATACCAGTCCTGCATGGAACGTAGCTGCTGCAGGTCATACTTGTCCCCGCCGTCCAGGGTATACTCATACACCCAGCCCACGCCCGTGGCGTCCGGCCCCAGGGAAGGCGTCACGCCCGCCGGGAGCCTGCTGGACACATAGTTCAGATATTCCAGCACGCGGCTGCGCGCCCAGTACATGTCCGTGCCGTCTTCAAAAATGATATAGACAAAGGAGAGTCCGAAAAAGGAATATCCGCGCACCACCTTGGCAAAGGGCACGGCCAACATGGCGCTTGTCAGGGGGTAGGTTACCTGATCCTCCACAACCTGCGGCGCCTGACCCGGATATTCTGTAAAAACAATAACCTGAACATCGCTCAGATCCGGAATCGCGTCCACCGGTGTTTCCATGACGGCATAGATGCCCCCCAGGGTAACAAAGGCCGTAAAGATAAGCACCAGAAAGCGATTCTTTATCGAGGCTTCTATAAGTTTTTCTAACATGAGTTATCTCCATACGGGTTTTCCCTTTCGGAAAACCGCTTACTTTTTGAGTTCACTGTTCTATTCGGTTTCATGTTACGCGCGGGTACCGTCAATGATCACCATGGTCTTCGTGGCCGTCTTTTTTCATTGCGCCCTTACCGCTCATATCCATGCCGTCACCGCATTTCATCTCGCCTTCGCTATTCTTTTCATGCTCTTCCATCCCGGGAGACGTCATATCCTTACCTTCCATGTCCATGCCGTCACCGCATTTCATCTCGCCTTCGCTATTCTTTTCATGCTCTTCCATCCCGGGAGACGTCATATCCTTACCTTCCATGTCCATGCCGTCGCCGCACTTCATTTCGCCGCCGGCGTCTTGCTTTTTCATTGTCTCCCCGGACGCGGGCGCGGCTTTTTCGCCGGCCGCCGGGCTTTCCTTTTTATCGCTTTTGCCGGCCGCCTTGGCCGCCAGCATCTTTTGGATCGCTTCCTGCAGCCTGCTTTCGCTATCCAGCAGGAACTGTGCCGAAATTACAACCTTCTCGCCTTCCAGGACGCCGGAAATGATGCGTACCTTGCCGTCTTCGCTCTCCTCGCCCAAAATCACCTCGCGCGGTTCAAAGCGACCCTTGTCGCGGCTGATAAATACCAGGTTACGCTGTCCGGAGCGGATAACCGCCTCGGAAGGCACCACCAACGCGTCAGGCACCGGCGGCGTATCGATATGAATATTGGCATACATGCCCGGCTTCAGCTCAAGCCCGGGGTTTTTAAACTCCATGCGTACCTTAATGTCACGGGCCTTCTCATCCAGATAGGGATAGATGTAACTTACCCGTCCCTCAAAGGTTTTGCCCGGCAGATAGGAGAGCTCCATTCCGGCGGTAGCCCCAACCTTTACCCAGGGCGCCTCGTTGTCGTAAATGCTCACATCGACCCACACGGTGGAAAGATCGGCTATGTGATAAAGGGTCATTCCGGCTTTTACAAACTGGCCCTCATCGGCATTCTTATTAATTACCACGCCGCTGTGCGGGGCCTCCAGGGCCAGGGTTTTACGCACCTCGCCGCTCTCTTCCAACCGGCGGATGGACGACTCGGGAATATCCCAATATTCCAAACGCTGCCGGGAGGCCCTGACCAGGTCTTCCGCCCCTTCGCGGATGGAGGCGAACTTGCTGCCGGCAAGCTGTTTTCTGTTTTTCAGCGCCAAAAGATATTCCTGCTGGGTGGTCACCAACTCCGGCGAATAAATCTCCAACAACTCCTGTCCCTTGCGCACCTCTTCACCGGTGTAATTGACCTTCAGTTTTTCAATCCAGCCGGAAATCCGCGTGGATACGGCGTAAATATTCTCTTCGTTGTAACCAATTTTACCCACGGTGCGTATCACGCGGCTAAAGTCGCGTTTTTCTACAAAAGCCATGCGCACGCCCATGTTTTGCACGGTGGTGGGGTCTACCTTAACCATGCTTCCGGAGTTGACTTCATCCTCATATACCGGCACCAGGTCCATGCCCATGTTCGATTTTCCCGGTTTGTCGTATATTTCCGTCGGGTTCATCGGCGCCTGCCAGTAAAGCACCTTGCGCTCGCCCTTGGGCTTTTCCGCCCCGGCGGACGAGGCCTGGGAGCCGGAACCTTTTACCGGAACCAGATTCATGCCGCATTTCGGGCATTGACCGGGTTCATCCAAAATCACCTCCGGATGCATGCCGCAGGTCCACAACTGGTTCTCGTCATGTTCATGTTCCGCCGCCGCCTGGGTATCCGCGGCCGGTTTTTCATCCGAACCGCAAGAGACAAACAGAAGGGGTAAAAGCGCCGCGCCTCCTATCAGTAATCGCTTGATCCATTTCCTATTCATTACAACCTCCGATACATTTGTATTTATTTTCTTTGTCATTTTTAATTTCCGGCCCCGGTCAGGATGTCGCCGGTAAGGTATTCCAGTTCCGCCACATTTTTGTTGTAGGCGCTTAAAATACGCGCGTACTCCAGTTCCAGATTAAACAGCGTCATTTGGTTATTCACCAGCGTTAAAAAGTCCACCTTGTCGGTCTGATAGCCGATCATGGCCGATTGCAGTGCCTGGGTGGCCTGCGGGATAATCCCCGACTCATAAAGGTTCACCCGTTCATTCAATTTAAGATGTTCGCTGATGGCGTCGTCCAGGGCGGAAAAGGTTTGCAGCTTTACGTTTTGATAGCGCTCTTCCACGGATTGCTTGCGTAAAATATTTTCTTCCACCTGCTTGCGCTGCTTGCGCCAGAAGTACAGGGGCACATTAAGGGTTATTCCCGCAGAGAGAAAATCCGTTCCTCCAAGACCGGACTGCAACACGTCGCGCTGGCTGTAGGCGGCAAAGAGGGAAAAATCGGGCCAGTACTGCTTCTCGGCCAGGGAGACTTTTTCCCTGCTTTGATCGATACGCGACTTCCAGGCCTTAAAGAGCGGCTTGTTATTCAGAATCAATGTTTCCAGATCATGGCGGTTCAGTTCAAAAGGCTTGTAAGCCAGGGCCCGGGTTTTGCCCAGGGGCTGATCCACCGGGCGGTTCAGCAGGGCATTCATGCGCGACTCCAGCGTTTCCCGCTTTTGACGCAGATCGATGAGCTTATCTTCCATCTTGGAAAGTTCCACCTGCGCTTTCAGCACATCCTGCTGCAGGCCGCGGCCCACGGCATATTTTTGCCCGGCGATGTCCACAAACTCGGAAAGCAGCTTATGGTTCTTTTGAGTGGTCTTTATGGCTTCATCCACAAAATAGAGATTATAATAAGTTACCTTAATATTGCGTATCAACTGCCATTTCAGCTCCTCCCAGTTGGCCTTGGAAACATTGGCCCCTTCGCGGGCGATGTTTTCCTTAAGGGAAAGCTTTCCGGGAAAGGGAAAGGTTTGCTTTATGCCCAACTGCTTTCCGGTCATCGGCTCCTGGTCAAACACAAAATTATCCACGGGCAAATTCAGAATATTCAGGCTTACCATGGGGTCGGGCAGGGCGCCGGCCTGCGGTATCCGGGCTTCATCGGCCCGGGACTGGGTATAAAAGGCCTGTAGCTGGGGATTGTTTTTTAATCCTTCTTCAATCAGATCGTCCAGAACCAACACATTTTGGCTTTCCTGAGCCAAACCAATTCCGGTGAATATCAGCAAGAAGAACAACCATTGTCTTCGCATTAACGCACTCCTTCACTCTTATAACGTTTTTACTGTTTTTTTTGATTTTACTTTTACACTCTTCCGTACAAAAATCAACGCCGCCACGGCCATAAGCAGGCTGGCCCACCACAAAAAGGCATAGCCGCGGATGTAACGGTTCAACAAATGGTGCGCCGGCGTCCCCGGTTCATGACTGTGCGAGGCTTCGCTTTCAATAACCGGCTCGTCGGCGTTAAACACCCGGTGATAGATACAGGTGTAGTTTTCATTCATGGGAAATGGAAAAAAAACAAATCCTCCCAGAATCCCCGTTACTAAAAATACCATGGCCAGACGTCTTGTCTTCATTTCGCTTTCCGCTTTACTTACATATATGCCCCCTCTTTATGTCAATTGCCGTGCCAAGGTTTATCGGATAGACGCCTTTTTATCAAATAATTACACTAAAAGCCTGTTTTTATGACTTTTACGGGAATATCGGCAGGTATACGGTATGATGACCGGGAGCATGAGGTGGAGATGTGTAGAATATTCTACACCATACTGAAGAATTGTATACAGTTTAAGCGTGGATTGCCGCAAACGGCAACCGTATGAGGAAAGGAACGGGGCGGGAAGCAATACGGAGCCGTTTATTCCAGTCCCAGCTTTTTTATACGGTACAGCAGAACGTGACGGGGAATTTGCAACATACGCGCCGCCTGGGACTGATTGCCGGAGCTGCGCTTAAGTACCTCCTTTATGACCAACCGTTCAACGGAATCCAGGGAGATGCCTTCATCCGGTATTTTTATGGAAAAGGAGGACGGATCATGTCCTTCCAATTGAATGTATTCGGGCAGGTCGGCCATGGTAAGGGTATTGTCGGCGGCCAGGGTAACCATCCGCTCGATCACATTCTCCAGCTCGCGCACGTTGCCCGGCCAGTCATAGGCTTTTAAGGCGGCGATTACCTCCGGGGAAATGGAATAGGATTGACCGCCGTAATTCTTTTTAAGGAAAAAGTCGACCAGAAAGGGGATGTCTTCCCTGCGGTCGCGCAAGGCGGGCAGATTGATGGGCACCACGCTCAGGCGGTAGTAAAGGTCTTCCCTGAATTTTTTTTGTTTTACAAGTTCCAGCAGATTTTGGTTGGTGGCGGCAATAACCCGCACATCCACCCGTATCGGCCTGTTGCCCCCAACGCGATCAAACTCATGCTCCTGCAAAACCCGCAACAGCTTGGCTTGCAGCTCCTCGTGCAGGTCCCCTATTTCATCCAAAAAGATGGTGCCGCCGTCGGCCTGTTCAAACTTGCCGGCCCTGTCCTTTACCGCGCCGGTAAAGGCGCCCTTCACATGGCCGAACAGCTCGCTCTCCAGCAGGTTATTGGGGATGGAGGGACAATTGACGGTAACCAGCGGCTTTTCCCTGCGCGGGCTGTTGTAATGAATGGCCCGCGCAATCAGCTCCTTGCCCGTGCCGCTTTCCCCCAGGATCAGAACCGTGGCGTTGCTGGCCGCCACCTTTTGCGTGACGCGTAAAACATTTTGCATCGGCCCGCTGTTGGCCACCATGTTGTCAAAACGGAACTTGTCGGTCAGCTCTGTTTTCAGTTCGATATTTTCCGACTGCAGACTGCGCAGACGCACCGCCTTTTCGATGGTAAACAGAAGCTGCTCCTGGCCAAAAGGTTTGGAGATATAGTCATCCGCGCCCATGCGGCAGGCCTCGATGGCATTGTCCACGCTGCCATAGGCCGTTATCATGATGATTACCGTTTTCTTGTTCAGGCGGCGTACCTCCCTGAGCACTTCAATGCCCGACACATCCGGCATCTGTATATCGGAAATCACAATGTCATGGCCGCCTTTTTTAAAGCGCTCAATACCTTCGCGGCCGTTGGAACTGGACTCCACCTGATAGCCGTTTTTTTCCAATTGATAGCCGATTACCTTGTTCAAATTAAAATCATCATCGATGAGCAGCACTCTCATGGTTACCTCGTTTACATGGTGTTCTCTGTTTTTATGCCTAAAGCCGCGCTCCTTCGGCGCCCGGGAGCGGGGCCTGAGCCTCCTTCCCTTCCTCCAGCGGGATGGCTACCTGAAAGCGGGTACCGGCGCCCGGCCTGCTTTCCACAGAAAGCTCCCAGCCGTTTTCGTCCGCGATGCGCTTTACAATGGCCAGTCCCAAACCCGTTCCCTGTGTTTTTGTGGTGTAAAACGCATTAAAAATACGGTCGATCTCCTCTTCCGGGATACCCTTCCCCTGGTCGGTGATGGTCAGAAAAACCCGGGGCCGGGGCGCCTGTTGCCGCCGTACATCCACCTCAACCTCTCCGCCGTCGGGCATGGCCTGAATGGCATTCAGTAAAACATTCATCACCACCTGCCAAAGCTGGTTGGGGTTACCCCGGAGGATGATCTCTTCCTCCGGCAGCCGGGTTTTTAAATGTATGCGGCTTTTACGAATCTGCGCGCCGATCATCAACAGAATATTATGCAGCGTGTCCACCAGGTTATAGGAGGACAACCGGCGTGATTTTTTTTGCGCAAATCCCAGATAGGTCTCTACCACCCGGTTAAGCCGCTCCGTCTCCTGGATGAGGATATCGAAAAACTCCAGCTTTTTCACCCCGGCGGGAACGGCGTCGCGGATGATCTCCACCGCGCCGCGTATGGCCCCCAGGGGATTGCGCACCTCATGGGCCAGGCTGGCGGTAAGCTCGCCCACTATGGCCAGGCGGTCCGCCGCCCTTAACTGCTGCTCCATATCGGATATTTGCGCGGACTGGGCCTTTACCTGTTCCAGGGTTTTGCGTAATTGTTCCGCCGCCTGCCGGTAACGTTGCTTCTCTTCCTTTTCCCCCTGCGCCTTCAGTCCGGTAACATAGCCCACCAGATTGAAAAGAATAATCTGGATAAAACGCATCAGGTTAATATCTACCAGACCACCCCATTGAAACATGATATGCGGCAGGTAAATCATGCTGACGGTCAGCGAGGCGCCCAAACCGCCGCGCACACCGTACTGAAAGGCGGCGATCAGTATGGGAATAAAATAGGCCTGCATATACACCAGATGATATTGCCAGCTCATGGTGGGTGTATTGTAGTGCAACCAGGAGATCAGCACAATAAAGACGACGATCAGCAGGGGCCAAAGATACTTTTCCTTGATATGGTCAATCACGGGCGGACTCTTTTTTTGCTGTTTTGAAAAACTCTTCCACTAAGCCGGGCATATTTTACAAAGATTATGCCACAAAAAAAAACAGGCCTTCTTTTTCCCGGCGGATCGTTTGTAAACAAAAGCGGGCCCGGTTCGATTATAGGGGTAAAAAAAGAGATTGGGGATAAGCGCCCTTATTTACCCAGTTTGAGAATATTCAAGGCCCCGCGTATTACGATAACAAACACAATGGCCCCCACAATCAGGTCGGGAAGGCCCGAGCCGCTTAGCAGCACCAACACCCCGGCCAGGATAACCCCGCCGTTGATGATGACGTCGTTGGAGGTAAAGATCATGCTGG
>JALTKX010000010.1 GCA_027006055.1 Calditrichia bacterium
TAGAACATAACGGCGATCTCTACGCCTGTGATCATTATGTATCGCCCCAATATAAGCTGGGAAACATTGCCGGGCAGTCGTTGCTATCCATGGTCAATTCCGCTCGGCAACGGCAGTTCGGCCGGGAGAAATCGGAAACTTTGCCGGAGACGTGCCGGCAATGCGACGTGCTTTTTGCCTGCAACGGAGAGTGTCCCAAGAACCGTCTGGCGCAGGCCTCCGGCGGGGAAGAAGGGCTGAACTATCTGTGCGCGGGCTATAAAAAGTTTTTTCGGCATATTGATCCCTATATGCGTTTTATGAGCCGCGAGTTACAGAATGGCCGTCCTCCGGCAAACGTTATGGCCTGGGCCCGTGAAAAACAGAAGGGATTCCCTTCGTTAAAATGTCAGGCCAATGATCCCTGCCCCTGTGGCAGCGGCAAAAAGTATAAAAAATGTTGTGCCGTATAACTTTTCCATTCGGTGATTTAAAACAGGAGTACCATTTTCCGGAGTCAGATCATGAACAAGTCTCTAACATATATTTCCCGACGTCGCTTTTTGGAAAAAGCGGGCCTGCTTGGCGGAGGTCTGGCCCTGGCCGGTGTTGCCGGTTTTTTACCGGGTTGTGCCCCGGAGCGTGATGAACAACCGAATATTCTGCTTATTGTGGCCGATGACGCCGGCTGGCATGATGTGGGCTATCATGGTTCCGAAATAAAAACACCGCATATCGACGCGCTGGCCAAAACGGGTCTGGAACTGGATCAGTTTTATGTATACCCCACCTGTTCGCCAAGCCGGGCTTCCCTGCTGACCGGACGTTACGCCAGCCGTTTCGGTATTGCCGGGCCCATAGACATGCGCAGCAGGCAAACCCTGCCCAAGGATGTGATCACCCTGCCGGAAATGCTGCGTCGCCGGGGCTATAACACGGCCATCACCGGCAAATGGCATCTGGGCTTGCGCCCGGAAAGCGGGCCGCGCCAATTCGGTTTTGATTACAGCTACGGTTTTTTACACGGTCAGATCGATCAATACACGCACAGGTATAAAAACGGCGATTTAAGCTGGCACCGCAACGGCGCTTTTATCGAGGAGGAGGGCCATGCCACGGATTTGATTACCCGCGAGGCGGTGGCGTTTATCAAGGAAAAGCGAGACAAAAGCCGTCCCTTTTTTCTATATGTACCCTTCAGCGTGCCGCATTATCCCCTGCAGGAGGAAGAGAAATGGCTGAAACCGTACACCCACATCAAAAACAAATCGCGCCGCCTTTTTGCCGCATCCATGAGTCACATGGATGACAGCGTGGGCCGGCTGATCCGTACCCTGGAAGAGGAAAAGCTGAGGGAAAATACCCTGGTTATTTTTCTTAGCGATAACGGGGCTCAGGAAAAGTGGGCCGCCACCTTTGAATATGAGGGACGGCACGGCCCCTATGACCGTCTGGGAGATAACCGTCCCCTGCGCGACTGGAAAAAAAGCCTGTACGAAGGGGGGATACGCGTACCGGCCCTGGTCAACTGGCCGGGCAGGCTTAAGCCGGGGAAGATGGGGGACATGATTTCGGTAACCGATATCATGCCCACGGTGGCCGCCCTTGTCGGCAGGAAAAAGCGGCAGGGACAAACGGCTGACGGTAAAAATATATGGCCCCTTCTTGCCTTTGGGGAACGGCCCGACGACAGGAGCCTTTATCTTAGAACCGCCTCGCAAATGATGCTAAGACGAGGAGACTGGAAACTGATTCACAACGGCAACACCCCGGAAGAAGGAAGCGATGAATTATATAACTTGCGGCAGGACCCCACGGAAAAGGAGAATCTTGCCGGAAAATATCCCGAGAGGGTGAGGGAGCTGAAAAAGGCGCTGCAAAGGGAACTGGCCCGGGATAGGGCGTCGTTGAGCGGCGGCGGGGGACAATAATCGGAAAGAGGGAACGGATTTTTATTCTGGCACCTTATTTGCAATTGAGTATAATCATATAGTTATTGCGTCTAAAAATAAGGGAAATACAGGATGTATATTATGGTTTTATGTAAAAAATATTTACGTTCAGCATTTTATCTTTTCGTTTTTGCCCTGGCGGGTTTTTCCCGGGCCCAAACATTGCCCGTTGCCATACCCATGAAATATTATGTTTCGGAGAACAGACAAAAATTTATTGCCCTGTCTGCCTATTCATCACGGATTACATACCGCAAGGCCTCTTACGGCAAGGCGGAAATAGACTTTGGGGTGCGTTATCGTGACGCCATAAAGAACTGGCGCATTGAGGAATTGCCTGCTCACGGCCGGTTATATGACGGAACACGGCTGATTGATCAGGCGCCCTATGAAACCGGAGACCCGGATAATCTGCTTTATGTTCCGGATTCCCTGTTTACCGGAGAGGATGCATTTTTCTTTTCCGCCGAAGATGATAATGGGATTTCTCCAATGGTTAGGGTTTTGTTGATTGTTGAGGGGAAAGTTAGCCTGCCCCCGGGCATGGCGGAGCCACCGGACATCTTTTACGAGCCGGTTCCGCCGCCCCTGAAATCCGGAGACAGTGAAAGCGATGACTGGTATATCGATAACAGTCATCCCCGGGCCACGGATGATCCTGCCGCGGGAGAGAGCAATCCGCGTCACGGTACGCCCGATCGTCCAAGGAAAACCCTGCCCCCTTCGGGAACGGAGTTTCCTCCCGGCAGCCATGTATTTATCCGGGGCGGGGTGGAAACGCCCTATGCGCTCAGGAGCGGCGTTACCTGGCACCGCTGGGTGTTAAAAGGCGGCACGGATAAACCCGTACATATTACAGGAGTGGTGAACGGCGCGGATAAGCCGCGCATAGAGATGGGTGACAGCCATTTGCGCCTGGAGATGCAATACAGCGTAATCGAGGGTATACATTTTGAAGGGTCTGTTGTACAAAAAAATCAACTGAATGTGGTTAGCGGAGAACACATTCTGATGCGGCATAATATTATAGACGGTATGCACAAGGGCACTTCCGGAGCCAGCCTGACGCTTAACCAGGGTAATGTAAAAATACTTTACGATATGCATATACGAAACGCGGGACGCACCGAGCCCGATTTGTCCGATGAAAATGATGTGCATGGCCTGCAGATTTCCAATGTGGAAAACTACTGGATACTGGACGGGGTGATACATGACAATGCGGGTGACGCCATACAGATAAACGGCGAGTCCGCGCGATATCTCTATATCGCCCGTAACAAGCTTCATTCGGACAATGAAAACGCCCTGGATTTTAAACGCCGGGAAGATTTGTTTTTTGTCGAAAACGATGTCTGGGATTACCGGGCGATCTCCTACGCCTCTTCGGGCTCGGACGGCACGCCGGTTATCATCAATCAGGATACCAATGGACAAACACCGACCCGCTCGATTATCGCCCGCAACCGCATTTGGGATACCAACAACGGTGTTCGGCACCAGGGGCAATATATCTGGACCATCGACAATCTGTTCTGGCACATACATCATAACAGCAACAGCGATAACCCTTCCTTTGCCATCATGGTGGGCAATAATGCCGAGAGCGACTATATCGACCGGATTGCCAATAACACCATGCACCGGGTTGACGGTGGTATCTGGATTTGGGCCGGGGCAAACAACGGCCTTCTGGATCATCAGTATACCGGTAATATTTTTGGAGGGCTTAATCCGGATTCCCGCGACCCCAGACATCTTCGGATCTCCTCCAACCATATTGTCGGCGTGCGCACCTCGCACAATCTGTACATGGAGCCCGCGAATATCCTGTGGGGCAACACGGAGCATACTTTGGAAAGCTACAGGGCGGCCACATCCAATGGCGCGGGAAGTATGGAAGACAGGGACCCCCTGTTTAAGGATGGCATGGGTTTTGACCTGCGTCCCGGGGAAAACTCGCCCGTCGTGGGCGCCAACAGGGAGCCCGCGGCCTATGCCGAAATTGAGGAATACTATGGCGTATCCCAGCGTCTGGATATCGACGGCCGTCCCCGGCCGGCGGACGGAAACTGGAGCATGGGCGCCCATGAGGGGCAACAGACCCTGGCCGTTTCTTCCGGTAAGACCCGGCGGCCCCTTTCCAGCCTTGTGCTTTATCCCAATCCTGCCCGCGGTAAAATCTTTTTTGACATGGAGAAAGCCTTTCAAAGCTACAGGATTTATGATATAAACGGACGAAGAATCCTTTTCGGAAATTCGAAAAATAACGGGCACATAGATATCGGCTTGCTGGCGCCGGGCGTCTATTTTTTGGAAATAAAGGTCCGGGATGGTTTGAGAAGAGCCCGTTTTATAAAACAGTAAAAATGGCGCCGGTACAATTTTATTGCCATGGGTACGACCGCCGGGCCTTTCCCCGGCGTGTTTTATTTTACGGGAGCAGCGGTAACCATTTGACACGCAATGAGACCGCTTAATCCAATGTGATTGATTTATGGGATTGCCGCTTTAAATTATATCCCCTGGATGTTTGTCCACGGGGATAGCGCGGGCTGCCGCTTAGAAAAATGGCGCCTTTTGCGGGGATTATATGCAGACCGCGCCCGCGTATTTGAATCCGGCCCCCCATTTTCTTCCCGGGGAAGTCAGCGGCCGGCGACATTTTTCAGTATCAGACACAGTGGGAGGTTCGAAATGTCATTGTCCGTTTATAACAGGCTGGTCATGTTGGTTTTATATATGGCCGGCGGTATGCTTTATGCCCAGCAAAAATTATATGATACGCAAAATATGCCTATTGTTGACATGCATACGCATTTAAACGGAAAAGAAGAGTTTAAACAGTGTGTAAAAACAATGGATGCCTGGGGCGGGGCCGTTAGCATTACCTTAAACCCCAATGATCCCTCTTTGGTTAAGTTTTCCCGGGATTCACTGCGCGGACGCATCCTTTTGGCCGGACGGGGGCGCAGCTTTACCCCGGAGCAAATTCAGGCAATGAAAGACCGGGGGCTGGTAGGGCTTAAATCCCACATGCGTTACCACACGCCCGTCTCGGATATTCCCGGGGAACAAATTGAAAAAATGGGCGCCTTAAACTTTCCCTTTATAGCCCTGCATGTGGCCGATCCGCCCGAAGATACCTATTATGAACCGGATAAATTTATGAAAGCCCAGCAAAATGCGGAGCGGGTGATACACCGTTATCCGGAAACCAATTTTATCATGGCTCACGGATTTTATCTGACCAACCGTGACAGCGATATCGACAGTCTGCGCGCCTTTTTGGAACGCAATCCCAACCTTTATGTGGATATCGTATGCAGCAAGTGGTGGGACGCCCCGCAGCCTTCCTATGTGAAATTGCGAAAACTGCTGATTGATTTTAAAGACCGTTTTATGTTCGGAACAGATTTTAAGGTAACGCGGCATGCGCCCGCCTTTCGTTTTTTACGCGAAAAGCTGGAAACCGCCAAGCCGCTGACCTTTGGCATGAACGGCGGCCCCGGCCCCGGTCTGGCTCTGCCTCTGGATGTCTTAAACCGTATTTATTACTGGAATGCCGCCAGGGTCATCCCCGGCGTTAAGGAAGCCCTGGAAGGTTTGGGATATGAAATAAGCGACGTCCCTCCCCCGGCGGTTCCGGTTGAGCCCGGTTTGTCCTATAATCCTCCGGCTATAAAAGTGTTGCGTCATAATTCAATCATGGGAGACCATGAAGAAAACTTTGCAATAACCATCGATCTGAGCGCTTATGATCGTGCCGTGGAGGGACGTCTGGATGTAATGGATAAAAAGAAAAATAAGGTCAAAACGCTATACCGGGGCGTGATGAAAGGTGTCCGCCATGTGGCCTGGGACGGCAGGGATGAAAAAGGAGGCAAAATGGGAAAAGGCATGTACCGCCTTTGGCTGATTCTGGAAGATAATAAGTCCGTGGAAAGTAATTTTAATATGGAAGAGTAATATGCGTTTATTGTTGTGTGGTTCTGAACGGGGTAAGAAGATAATTTTTTCGTTTGCAATTCTTATATTTTTTACCGGCGTTGTAACTGTCCGGGCGGGTGAGCTGACGACGGACAGGGCTTTTGTAGCTAAAGTGATCGACTATGTCCGGGAAATTGAGAACGAGACCATAGAGGAACAGATAAAAATCAGCGAGATACCCGCTCCGCCGTTCGGGGAGGAGGCGCGGGCCGCTTATATCCGGCAGCGTTTTGTCATGTTGGGTCTGAAAAATGTTCGTACCGATGCCGAGGGCAACGTTATCGGAGAATATGAAGGTAAAGGGGAGAAGCCCCATCTGGTATTGTCCGCTCATCTGGATACGGTGTTCCCCAAGGGCACGGATGTGTCGGTAAGCCGGGAGGGCAATGTCCTTAAAGGTCCCGGGATCAGCGACGACAGCCGGGGACTGGCCGTTATTCTGGCCGTGGCCCGTGTGTTGCAAAAGTTTAGTGTGCAAACCTCGGGAAGCATCAGCTTTGTGGCCACGGTAGGCGAGGAAGGGCTGGGCAACCTACGGGGGGTGCGGGAATTGTTTAGTCAAACGCTTAAGAATGTGGACTATTTTATCTCGGTGGATGATGTGGCTTTAAAAACCATTGCCACCGCCGTGGGCAGCCATCGTTACAAGGTGACTTACCGGGGAACCGGCGGACATAGTTACAGTGATTTCGGCCTTGCCAACCCCATGCACGCCCTGGGCCGGGCCATGGCGAAGATAGCGGATTTTCAAGTGCCTGAGAAACCAAAAACCACCTTTAGCATCGGCAGGGTATCGGGCGGGACCTCGGTTAACTCCATTGCCCACACGGTGTGGATGGAAGTGGACATGCGCTCACAGGATGTGCATGAACTGAAAAAGCTGGACGCCGCTTTTCAAAAAGCGGTCAGGGAAGCTTTAAAGGAAGAAAATGATCGGCGTACCACGGGCGATTCCCTGAGGTTGGAGATCGTTTCCATTGGCCTGCGCCCCACGGGAACCCTGGCGGCCGATGCCTCCCTGTTGCAGGCGGTACGGCGGGCGGATCGGTTTTTGGGCATCGAGGCGGAGTCCCTTGCCGGCAGCACGGACGCCAATATTCCCATCAGCATGGGGATAGAGGCGCTGACCATGGGTGGCGGCGGCGACGGCCAAAACAAACATTCGCTTGAAGAAACTTTTATTACAGACAATAGCCATCAGGGTACGCAAAGGGTACTGCTGACCGTTTTGGAACTGGTCGGTTTTGTTGGACATAGTTCCGTTAAATAAGGGAAAAACAGCCCGACCGTCGCGGGCACCCGTTGCCATCAGGCCTCTTGGCGCCGGCATAAAAATAGCCGGAACAGGCCGTTAAAAATTGAACAGGCATTGTAAAACGAGACCGGGTGTATTAATATTGGTCTGAGTGTAAAAAGGGATGAATTTATGACTCCGCTACGAACGATTATCATTGATGACGTTAAATTGATTCGCGAAGAATTAAAAGCCTTGTTGCAGGATTATCCCGAAATAGAGGTAATTGGCGAGGCCGGTACCCTGGATCAGGCCATAGAGCTTATCACAACCTATAAGCCCGATGTGATTTTTCTTGATGTGCAACTGAAGGAAGAAACGGGCTTCACGCTTCTTGAAAAAATAGATGTGGATTTAAAAATAATATTTATCACCGCCTACGATCAGTATGCCATCCGTGCTTTTGAGGTAAACGCGCTGGATTACCTGTTGAAACCGATAGATAAGGAGCGGCTGGATAAGGCCATAGCCCGTCTGAGTTCCGGCGGGCAGGATGCCGCGGTCAGAAAAGGTGGACGGCTGGATTACGACGATGTTATCTATTTAATGATAAACGGCTCTTTTAAGTTCATAAAAATTAAGGCCATACGCTGTCTTATCGCCGCCGGGAAATATTCTTACCTTTACTACGGAGAGCGGAAGAATAAAGACCTGGTTTCCAAAACCCTGCTGGAGTGGGAAAAAATACTGCCCGAACAATATCTGGTGCGAATTCATCGCTCGACCATTGTTAATTTTGAACATGTGGAGCGGGTAAAAAAGCAAAAGAACAACTGCCACGAAGTTTATATCCGCGGAATAGAAACCCCTTTTATCATCAGCCGGCGTTATGCATCCAGGCTGAAAAAATTCCTTGTGCGCTAATAGCGGCAGCCCCGGCCGCGCCATTGGCGGATTCTCCGGCTGAATTTTCCGGCAACCGTTCAATACTATATAGGGCCGTTAAGCGCTAAGCCTTTGATTTGGCCCTGAAAAAGGATTTTATTTGACTTTATACTTTGATTACTTTCGTCTGTATTATTACATCTACTGGTTTGGGAATTGTGATGAAGCAATTAAAAGCGCTGTTAATAGATGATGTTAAACTGATTCGTTCGGAACTGAAACTGATACTCGCAGACTTTAAGCGTATCAAAGTAGTTGGGGAAGCGGGGAGTGTCAGCCAGGCATTACGGATGATCAGGGAAAAAAAACCGGATATACTTTTTCTGGATATTCACCTGCCCGACTCTTCCGGTTTTGACCTGCTGGATATGATAACGGACTCTCCCGATGTCATATTTATCTCCTCATATTTTTATAAGTATTCTTCAAAGATCAAGAATTATAATCCCGTGGGTTTGTTAAGCAAACCCATTCGCCGGGAAAGTCTTTACAGCACTTTGGAGACTCTTTTGGAAAAGCATGGGACAAAGAAAAAAAACAATGGATCGCCCGGGTGACGGTCGGGGACGCCGCTTTGGGAGAGGTTTTGGGTTCTCCTTCGTAAACAGGTTAGGGAACAAAAGCGGAAATAGGCGAAACCCGGAACGATCCATCTTTAACTTGCAAATACACCATATAAACCCGGCGGAAGTACGGGAAAGTTGATGAAATACGGAGTATCATGCGCGGATTGGCGATGAACCTTAATAAATCAAGTTACCGTTTTCTTTTTATAGCCCTGGCGGCCTTTCTTTTTTCCTGTGGGGAAAAAAGCGATAGGGAGATTTTGGCCCGGGTCGACGATAAAGTGATTACGGTGGAGGAATTTTTAAACCGGGCGGAACTGACCCCGCGTCCGGCTTATTGCAAAACCGGAAGTGACAAGGATAAGAATATCATCCTGAATACACTGATCGTGGAAAAGCTGCTGGCCAGGGAGGGGCTCTCGCAAAGCGCCCTGCGCGATCAAAAACTGTTCCGGGCCTTTATCAAGGGCCGCAAGGAGCAATACATGCGCGAGGAGCTGTTCCGGCAAATGTCCGTAAGTGAAAAGGATATAGACTCTCTCGAGCTGCGACGGGCCTATGATAGATCGGCGTATGTTTATGAGGTGAAGTTTATTATCCAGAATGAGGGGCAGGCGGAACGTTTAAGCCGCGCGCTGAAAAAACAGGCGCCGGCGCCGGGAAAGGTGATGGAACGCTTTTACATGGACTTTAAGCCCGGCGAACATACCGTGCGTTATAAAGACCCCGAATATCCCGCCCTGCACCACGCCCTGTATGATTCCGTATGGAAAACAGGCGATATTGTCGGCCCGGTGCGCATGCGTGAAGGCAAATACATGACGATGGAGATAACCCGCGTTCTGTTTGAGCCGCCCATGTCGGAAACCGAGCGCCTTGACAGAAAAAGGCGGGTATTGGAAAGGCTGGCGGAAAGCCGCACCAATGCCAACTGGAACGCCTACACGGCGGATTTGATGAAAGGCATTACCGTTTCTTTTAACCCGGAAGTAACGGTAAAGGTGGCCGGGCTCTGGTCGCGCAATTTTAAAACGTCCGTAATGAAGGAAAAAGGCGGGGAACGGACAAAAAACATCGGCCGTTTTGTGCGGGAAATCGAAGCCCTTGGGCAGACGCCGATGATGACGGTGGCCGGAAAGGTCTGGAAGGTGGAGGATTTTAGTGAAAGCCTGCTTTCGCATCCCCTGGTCTTTCGCAAGGGCGATTTATCTCCCGATGAGTTCCTGCATCAGTTTAAACTGGCGGTTATCGATCTGATCAGGGATGACTACATCACACGCGACGCCTACCGGAAGGGACTCGATAAGCTGGCCCGCGTCCGGCAACGCACCGCCATGTGGGAAGACGCCTATCTGGCGCTGGAGTACCGATCCCGTCTGTTTAGGGAAATTAAAGACAAGGCCGCGGATGGCGGCCGGGATTTTCACGCCCGGATGGACGGGATCATCAAAGAGCTTTTGGAAAAGTACAGGAGCCGCATTGAGGTGAATCGCGCCCTGCTGCGCGGTTTAAGCATAACAAACACGGATGTTATTACCGGACAGCAATTTGTGCCTTATACCCAGATTGTACCTCCTTTTCCTATTCTGACGCGGGAAGGCCGTCTGTTGTACGGAAAGGATATGTAAGTTTGAAACCCGGGAAATCGGATAATATAAAACGTATGTCGTTGCACAAGCCCGGCACGGGTAGTAAAAGATTTAAAATGGAGTTACAGTAATGACCACAAAGTCGCGATCTTATTATCTTTTGGTTTTGCTCTTTTCCTTATTGTGTTTTAATGGGGCCATGGCCGGTACAACCGGCAAACTGGCCGGAAGGGTAATCGACGCCGATACGGGAGACCCGCTTCCCGGGGTGAATATCCTGATTGAAGGGACAAGCATGGGCGCCTCGGCCGATGTGAACGGTGAGTACTATATCATTAACATCCCACCCGGAAGCTATGAGATACAGGCTGTGTATATTGGCTATACCACCCGGATCGTTAAAAACGTGCAAATCAACATAGACCGTACTACCCAGGTGGATTTTGAGCTGTCACAAACCGTTCTGGAAGAGTCCGAGGCCATTGTGGTGGAGGCACAGAGTGAAGTGATTCAGAAAGATATGACCGGTTCGCTTTCCACGGTAAGCTCTTCGGATATTGATGATATGCCGGTTCAAACCATCAATGAGGTTATTAATCTTCAGGCCGGCGTTATCGAGGGCGATGGCGGCATCCATGTAAGGGGCGGCCGCGCCGGGGAAACCCGTTTTATGGTGGATGGTGTTTCCGTCACCAACCTCAACGGCGCCCAGGGCATAGAAGTTGAAACGGACGCCGTGCAGGAGATGCAGCTGATCAGCGGAACCTTTAACGCGGAATACGGCAAGGCTATGTCCGGTATTGTTAACATTATCACCAAGGAGGGCGGCGATGAGTATTCGGCGCAGGTGCAGGGCATTGTGGGCTCCTACTACAGTCAGAGTGATATTTTCGGCGTGATGAAAAGCTATGGGCCGGGAATCAGTGCCGTTACCGGAAAAACGGTAATGATAGACCAGTCGGATAAACCCCTGTCCGAAATCCGCCCCAATTATGATATCCGGGGAATTGTCTCCGGCCCGGTTCCTTTTTTGGGCAGGGACTTTAACTTCTTTGTCAGCGGACGCTTTACGCAAAATGACGGCTACCTGTACGGTCGCAGATGGTTCACCCCGCAGGGGCTTCCCGGAGACAGCGCCCTGGCGCCGCTCAGGCCGCAAAATTCCAGTTCCGTTCAGGGTAAAATTACCTGGCGTCCCTTTCCCGGTTTTAAAATGAGCTATTCCGCCTTTTATAACTATTCCAGGCGCGATCATAACACCAGCATCGTCAATCGCTATGTGCCGGATTCCGGACCGATGAGCCTGAACCGGGGCCTTTCCCAAACCCTGGCCATTAACCATGCTTTTTCCGCCAGTACCTTTATGGACTTTAAACTCAGCCGCTATGACACGGAGCGGGAAAGCTATCTTTATAAAGACCCCACCGCCATGCCGGGATACTTTATACGTATCTATAGGGAGGTGGACGGTGAAACGGTACAGGAAGATGTCTATTATTCAACCAACGCCGAAAAGGACGCCATCGTCTCCAATGCCAAGGAAAACGGCTGGTCGTATGAGTTTATCATCGATCCCAAAAGATCCGAAGGCTATATCGATCCCGTGTTGAATTCTAACCCGCTCTCCTATTCATTCCGCAACCGTTATGTACCACCCGATTTCAGTTTCAGCAGGGATCAGTTCTGGCTGGCCAAGCTGGACCTGACCAGCCAGGTGTCCAGGCATCACCTGGTTAAGGGCGGGGTTGAGGTAATTTACAATACGGTGCAACGCAAGGGCTTTACCCTGCGCCCCAAAACAGACAGCGACGGCAATCAAATTGAACCGTATGAGCCCTATGTGGAAGACGAAAGCAGTATCTGGACCAATTCCTATAAACGCAATCCTTTGGAGATATCGGCCTATGTGCAGGACAAAATGGAGTTTGACCAGCTTATCGTCAACCTGGGGCTGCGCATGGATTACTTTGATCCCGATTATATAAAACCGGTTGACCCGCGCGACCCGGATATTTACAATCCGGCCAATCCCGAATGGAAAGGCCCCAACTGGGATGAAGACTACTACTTTAGCCTTAAGACCGCCGAGGAAAAACGGGCCTATGAAGAGGCCAACAGCTACACGCCCGACGAGCGCCGCAAACTGATGCACACCCGGGTAAAGCCTAAGCTGCAGGTGAGCCCGCGTATCGGTCTGGCCTATCCTATCAGCGAAAAGGGGGTTATTCATCTCTCATACGGGCACTTCTTCCAGATGCCCGATGCCCGCTATCTTTATGGCGATGCCGGCAGTATCCGGCCGGATTACAAGCTCTCCGTGGGTTCACAGCAACAATTGTTCGGCAATGCCGATTTGAATGCCGAACGCACGGTACAGTACGAAATAGGTCTGCAATCGGAGGTTATGCCCGGTTTCGGACTGGATGTGACCCTCTTTTATAAGGATATCCGGGACTGGATCGGTATCTCGCCGCCGGTGGATACCAAACACAGCCAGGTTACCCGCTATGTGCAGTATGAGAACAAGGACTATGCCAATATCCGGGGCGTTACCTTATCCTTCGAGGCCCGGCCCACGCGTAACTTTACCGCCATGCTGGACTATACCTTTCAGGTGGCCGAGGGAACCTATTCCTCGCCCAATGACGCCTATGCCGCTCTGCTCAGCAATCAGGAACCGGCACAAAAACTGATTTACATGGATTATGACCGGCGCCACAGTGTGAACAGCATACTGACCTATCGCTGGGAGGGCTGGGTAACTTCCCTGATAGGAAAATTTAATACAGGTTTTCCCTATACGCCGGAAAAAGTGGCCGGTTCGCCTCAGGCTAACTATCGCGGCTGGCGGGAGAACATCGCCCGCAGGCCCAATAACAGCCAGGTGGATTTGCGGGTGGACAAAACCCTGCTTACGCTTGGGGGCATGACCCATAAGGTCTATTTAAGGGTATTTAACCTGTTCGATCAAAAAAGCGAGTTACAGGTTTTTGCCGATACGGGAACGGCCGCCTACACCAGCTATGGCACGCATAACTGGGTCAGTTACAATCCCAACCGCGTCGGTTCCCTCGAGCATTATCTGTTAAATCCCACCTGGTATCAACCGCCCCGGGAAATACAGCTTGGCTATATTATAAACTTTTAAATAATGGATTTAAAAATGAACAGATTACATTTCATCCTTTTTATGATATTTGCCGGAGTTTTACTGCTTCAAGCGCAGGAGTCCATCGATAAGCTTAACGGCGATATGTTTTATCACAGACGGGGCCTGCACAACGGCAATCAGATTCGTACCTCCTTTGGCAACGACGGGCAAATCGGCCTGCGCGGCGCCAGGGGCAGCAGCAGGGATATCCCCGGGGAGTGGCCGGTGAATTCGGGTCATGTTTATCTGACAAAGATCGTGCTGTTACCCATGGCCGAAGTACGCGACGCTTCCGGAAATATTCAGCATATTGTTTCGGAATCACACGGTACAAATACAACCTGGGAGTTCCTGACAGCCATAGGCGATTTGGATGTGGACGGCCGTTGGAGAACGATAACGCCCCTGCCCGGATTTATAAATCCGGCGTTGATGACCCTGCCCGCCGATTCGGCCTCGCCGGCCATGAGCGACCTTAGGCAAACATGGCCCATGTTCTGGCCCGATAAAATGAAAGACCCCGTTGATCCCGGCTGGCCGGGAGAATGGAACGGCTATTTCGGCAAGGGACAAATTAAGGCCGATCAGGAAAGCTACTGGGTGGCCGATGATTATCAGAATGATGAGTTTAATTATTTCCCCGATGAAAACAACCTGAGCCGCCGGGGCATGGGCATTCGCATTTTTTACCGCGGCCTGCAGTGGGCCAACCCCATGGTTGAGGATGTCATGTTTATAATCTATGATATCGAAAACGTGGGCACCAAAAGCCTGGATAAGGTCAATTTTGCCATGTTGCCCGATATCGACGCCGGACCGGTTATCGGTGAGTGGGATTTTAATCCGGATAAAAATTCCTTTGAGAAGGAAGAGGACTGGTTTTATATCTATGACGAAAACTGGGTTAACGCCGGCGTCGGCGCCTTTTTTACGCCCATAGCCTACTGCGCCTATGCCTTGTATGAAACGCCGGGCAATGAGTTTGACGGTATCGATAACGATCAGGACGGCGACGCGGGTAAAACCGCCGGATCGACGGGAGAAGGTATTTATATCACCGACGCCCTTTTCCAAAGAGGGCCTCTTGGCGTGACCGATACCATTATTATCGTGGACTATAACAGCTATAAAAGAAGTAAGAATACCCTGGAAGGGCTTAAGGCCGGCAACCCCGAACTCTTTTCCGGCGATACGCTGGTGATAGACTTTATCGGACGTCCGCAAAAATTCTGGCCGGGCAAGGAACTCGATGAGATTCCCTTTAACAATATCGATGACAACCTGAATGGCCTGATCGATGAAAACAACGGTACCGAGGTTGAAGATGGTTCGTTTAGTTATATTTATGAGGGTAACCTGGCCATAGACTACTTTAGCGGCGCGGGCCAAAACAATCCCATGATCGATGAAAGCCGCAAGGATGGCATTGATAACGACAAGGATTGGACGTTTCTTGACGACTCCGGTGTGGACGGTAAAAAAGAAACCGGAGATTTCGGCGAGGATGACGGCCTGCCCACAAGTAAATATCAGTGGCTGGGCGACAGCCTGATTGTGCATGACGGACCGGGGGAACCCAATATCGACGCCACGGATATCACCGAAAGCGACATGATCGGTATGACCTCCTATTTCAGCACGCAGGACTGGCAGGCGTATCTGTTGTGGGAAGATGAAAAACTCTGGAATGTAACCATTCCCGGTCGAATAGAGGGTATTGCCCATACCGTGGAAGTTTCCTTTATGGGGTCCGGTTATTTTCCCCTGCCCGCCGGACAGATTGAACGGTTCTCCGGAGCCTTAATGTATAATAACAAGCTGGACGGACTGAGGCGTACCAAAAACAATGCTCAGCGCGCCTACGATGGTAACTACCAGTTCTACCGCGCTCCGGAACGCCCCACCCTGAACGCCGTGCCCGGCGACGGCAAGGTAACCCTTTACTGGGATGATCTGGCCGAGAAATCGGTGGACCCCCTGTTGGGAGAGGATTTTGAAGGTTACCGCATATACCGCAGTACCGGTATCGATTTTAAGGACATGCCGCAAATCACCAATGCTTTTGGCGATGACAAGCTGATGGCGCCTATAGCCCAATTTGACCTGATCAATGGCATAAAGGGACTCTCGCCCGGGGTGATCGAGGGCGTTCAGTTCTACCTGGGAGATGATACCGGCCTGAGACATGAGTGGGTGGATACCACGGTGGTTAACGGACAACGCTATTTTTATTACATCTCATCCTATGATCATGGCGATCCCGCCTCGCTGGTGGCGCCGACCGAAAGCAATAAAACCATTTTGATCGACCCGACAACGGGTGATGTGGTTAAAAAGAGTTCCAATGTGGTGGTCGTTACGCCCAACGCCTCCTCCGCCGGTTATCAGCGCGCGCCGGATGATATAGGCATTGAACTGGCCGAGGGTTATTCCGACGCGGTTATCTATTTCGAGGTTTTTGATTCCCCGGCCATAAAGGATGACAATCGCTACCGGGTTACCTTTGAGGATACGGTCATATCCGTGCCCGGCTATCAAAAAAAGCAATTGGTTACCAGTTCCGTAACCCTGGAAAACCTGACCACCGGCACCGTTTTGCTGGACAAAACAACCCGCGGGCTGAACGGGACGGAGTTCCCGGTAACCGAGGGGTTCAAGCTGCACTTAAATAATCCGCCCGTGGTCAAGGTGGATACAACCTCCGGATTCGAACGTTCCGGCGTCTATAAACCGGATTTTTCCACTTTTTACAAGGGTACGGAAGGCACCATCACCGCGGATGACTATCTGATCGAGTTTGGCGAGGTGGGGATAGATACGTCCACGCAATTTAAACCGTCCAGCAAAACTCTGCCCGCGAAGCCGGTCAATTTTACCATAACAAACCTGATGACCGGGAAAAAAATTGACTTTGCCTTTAACGAGAAGGATCCCTTTCCCTCCGTTCCCGCCGATGAGGCAGGTAAGTTTACCTTTAAGTCCGGCCGTTTTGCCTTTTCCGATGAAATCTATTTTCTGGAAAAGGACGAGAAAGGGAATTTGCGCACGACCTGGCTGGTAAAGATGGGTGAAAGCGCCAATCCGGCGGATACCACCAACCCCGGTCCGGGAGATGTGCTGCGGCTTAAAACCATAAAACCGGCCCTGTCCAGGGATGCCTTTGAGTTTACCACCATTGGCGAATCCGTGGATAAGAAGAAGGCCGCCGCCGAACTGAACAGGATCAAGGTAGTACCCAACCCCTACGTGGTAAGCAACAGTTGGGAACGCAACAACCCCTTTAGCACCGGTCGCGGTCCCCGGGAGCTCCATTTTACCCATTTACCGCCGCAATGCACCATCCGCATTTTTGATGTGGCCGGTCAATTGGTGGATGTCATCGAAAGAGACGTCACCAATGTGGTGGATGGTGTTCAGATTTGGGATATGCGCACCAAGGACGGACTGGAGATCGGCTTTGGCGTCTATATCTATTACATAGAGGCACCCGGTGTCGGTACGGTGGCCGGTAAATTTGCCGTAATCAAATAAACGGAATGCTTAGCGAATAAAGACTGGGAAGGAAAAAATGAAAAGATTTAAAATAATAGGCTTAATGCTTTTTTTGATCATCGGCTTCTCCCGGGCGCAGGTGACCAAGGTGGGGACAACCGTGGCTAATTTCCTGTTGATAGAATCCGGCGCCAGGGCCGTGGGCATGGGCGGCGCCTTTGTGGCCGTGGCCGAAGGACCGGTGGCCATGTACTGGAATCCTTCGGGAATAGCCCGGGCCGACAAGTTCTCCACATCCTTTAGCCGGTCGGACTGGCTGCTGGACCTTAGCTACAACTTTGTCGGCGCCGTTTTACCGGTCGGGAACAGCGGCTCTTTGGGTGTCAGCGCACAGTTCCTGAGTATGGACGATATGCAGATCACCACGGAATTTTTCCCCGAAGGGGTGGAAAACGGATACTTTTCGGCCGGGAACTATGCCGTGGGCGTAAGCTACGGCTTCCGGCTGACGGACAGGTTCTCCATGGGTTTTACCGGCAAGCTTATTTATGAATATATCTCCCAAAGCTCGGCAACGGCCCTGGCCATGGATATCGGAACGCTGTATACCACCGAGTTTGACGGTCTGCAGATCGGTATGAGCATCTCAAATTACGGAACAAAAATGCAACTGAGCGGAGGAGACCTGTTGATTCAGCACGATCGCTATGATCAGGAAGGTAATAACCCCAACATCAATGCCAACCTGGCCACGGATGCCTATGATCTGCCGTTGATCTTTCGTTTCGGTCTAAGTTGGGACGCGCTGAAGGGCCGGAATGACAGTAACCTGCTTTTGGCGGTGGACGCGCTGGTACCCAACAACAATTATCAAAGCCTGAACGCGGGTGTGGAATATGTGTTTAAAAATATGTTCAGCCTGCGCGGGGGATATAATACCTGGTATGGTTTTGGACAACGGGACACGGATGATCAGAGCGGTTTATCCTTTGGGCTCGGGCTAAAGTATTCCTTTGAGGTTACCTCGGTAAATATAGATTATGCCTACAGGGATTACGGTGTGTTAAAGGATATTCAGATGTTTGCCGTCCGTCTCACTTTTTAAAGTTATTGCGGACAGCCAAAGCTTGTCGTTATTGTGCACCGGAGTCGCTATCGTTTTTATTTAAGGGTATTTATGTTAAAAAATCTCACATTTCTTCTGGCGGCGGCCTTTATCACCACTGTGCATGCCGTTGATCCGGGAAAACATTCCCCATCGCTTAGTCACTCTTCCGGGGGGCTGACGCTGGATAACGGGGTGCTGCGTCTGGAAATCGATCCGGCCATGGGTATGCGCGTTTATCACTATGCAAACGGACAGGCGCATACGCTGGTGCGGGCGGGCGCCAATCCATATACCCTGCGTGTTAATGGCGAAGAGTTGAAGAATTTTGTTCTGGATGCCTCCCGGGCGAGACTAAGTCCCCTGGACAGCCTTTGGGGCACGGGGCAGCGACTGAGGGTTAGCGGAACCGTAACCGGGCCCCTCGGAGCTGAAATCAGTAAAACCATATTTATAGATCTCTATGACGCGTTTCCGGGTCTGGCCCTGATAAAGGTGATCTATAAAAACAACCGTCACACTCCCGGCTTGCGAATTGATAAGGAGATAAACGGCCGTTTTACCCTGGATGCCCGGCTGGAAGATACCGCGCGCAAAGGCTATGATTTTTGGATTTTGCAGGGGGGCTCCTATAAAACCCGTCCTGATTGGATTTTACCGGTAACCGCGGATTTTGATCACTTAAACTATCAGGGGCCGGATTACGAAAATAATGAGGCAGGCGGAGGGCTGCCGGTGCTGGACGTCTGGTCCAGGGATACGGGCCTGATGATAGGCAGTATCGAACCCCGGCCGACACTAATTGCGTTGCCGGCCCGCGTTGCGGAGGACAGTCTGCTGCATATTTCCATGGAATACGCCCGCGATAGCCTGTCCTTTACCGATGAATACCGCTCCATATCCACGGTGATAGGGGTGCATCGGGGCGATTTTTACAACGGACTAAGGAGCTACGCCGGCATAATGGCCGCGCTCGGACTTAAGATGATCACACCGTCGGAGAATGACCCGGCCTATGACGCCATCTGGTGCGGCTGGGGCTTTGGCCCGGATTTTACGCCTTCCCAGATGATTGGGATGATACCGCGGCTAAAGGAGTGGGGCATAAAGGTGGTTACCGTCGATTTTGGCTGGTTTACCGCCAATGGAGATTTTGACAGCCTGCGTCAGGACATCTTTCCCAGGGGCCGGGAGGATATCCGTGCTTTTGTGAAAACCTTTCATGACGCCGGCTTTAAAATAAAACTTTGGATTACCCCGGCCATTGCCGGGCCCGGGCTGATGGCCGAACACCCGGAATGGTTGATGGAAAAACGCAATGGCCGGCCTTATAAAATGGTAAAGTTTGACAAACCCTTTGCCTTTTTATGCCCGGCCGTGGATGAAGTGCGGGACTATTACGGGAGGCTTACCCGTAAAATTATTGGCGACTGGGGCTTTGACGGGTTTAAGGCCGATCAGGAGATCATTAACTCTATCGGCAACTGTTACAACCCGCGCCACAATCACCCCACGCCCCGGACTTCGTTTGAGCAGCTGCCGGCTCTTTACAAAATCATGGCCGGGGAAAGCTTTAAAATTAAGCCGGACGCTATCCTTGAAGTGTGCCCCTGCGGTATGTTCCCTTCGTTTTATAAGATGCCCTACTATAATCAGCCGCTCTCATCGGACTTTAACTCGCAATGGCAGATCCGTCACCGGGGCAAGGTTATAAAAGCCCTGATGGGACCGCGCGCCGCCTATTACGGCGATCATGTGGAGCGTCACTACACGCCGGACTATTTTGCCTCCGTGCTGGGGGTAGGCGGTATTCCGGGAACCATGGCCGTTAACCGGGCCGAAGACAACTACGCCGTTCTGCGGGCCAAATATCCGGGTTATGTTTCCCCGGAGCGCGATACCTTGTTTAAAAGGTGGTTTGCCCTCTATAACAAAACCTATCTCAGCAAGGGGCGCTATTTAAATCTTTATGATCTCGGCTGGGATAAGCCGGAGGCCCATGCCATTGAGAAGGAAGGCAGCATCTATTACGCTTTCTATGCCGATGACTGGTCGGGGGAAGTGGAACTGCGCGGACTGGCCGACCAGGAGTACCGGGTCTATGATTATGTGAACGACAGGCTTATCGCCACGGTACGCGGTCCCTCGCGGATAAAGGTGGATTTTGCCTCCTATCTGCTGCTGCGGGCCACGCCGGTTACCCCCGGGGAATAGATTTGAGCATGGCCGCGCAACTTACCGTTTTTTCCAAACACCTTCATTGGTGCCCGCCGGATGAATTACCGGAGGCCTTAAATACCATCGGGGCCGACGGCCTGGATGTTACCGTGCGGCCGGACGGCCATGTTGACCCGCAAAGGGTAAGCGAAGAGCTCCCCGCCCTGGTGGAGGCCTGCCGCGCCCGCGGGTGCGAGGTGGTTATGATATGCACGGCCATCCGCGATGCCAATGAGGCCCATGCCGGGGAAATATTAAAAACAGCCTCGGCCCTGGGAATAAAATACTATCGCATGGGTTGGCTGGAATATGACACACGGGACATTGCCGGTAACCTGAGGGAGATAAGCCGGCGGATGAAGGAGCTGGCTTCCATGAATGAGCACTATGGCATTAAGGGCGCTTACCAGAATCATGACGGCCAATGGTTTGGCGCTCCGGTTTGGGACCTGGCCATGGTGCTGAACGAAGTCGATTCTCCCTGGCTGGGCGCGCAGTATGATATTCTCAATGCCACCATTGAGGGCGGCAGTTCCTGGCCCCTGGCTTTTGACTATATTGCCCCCCGTGTTCACAGTCTGGCCCTGAAGGATGCCGTCTGGCAAAAAAAAGAGGGACGCTGGCAGATTGATTACAGACCGGCGGGCCGGGGCTGGGTAGACTTTGAAGCGCTACGGCATAAGTGGACGCGGGATAAGATGAACGTTCCCCTTACGCTTCATTTTGAGTATGATCTGGGCGGGGCGGAAACGGGGGCCTTTAAATTAAGCAAGAAACGCGACACGGTTTTGGCAGCCATGAAGCGCGATGTGGACTTTGTGCGTGATCTGTTAAGAGACGCCTGACACTATTTTATAAATAAAAAGGTATACGTGGAAAAGATATTAAATGTGGCTGTTGTTGGCCTGGGACGCGCCGGTTGGCAAATACATATTCCCCGGATTATGGCCCATAAGGGCTTTAAGCTGAGCGGGGTTGTGGACCCTTTGGACGAAAGAAGAAAAGAGGCCCGGCGCCATTTTGGCGTGGCGGCTTTTGAAAGCCTGGAAAAATTGTTTGAACAGCAAAATCCCGATGTGGTGGTGATTGTTTCTCCTACACATTTTCACAAGGAACAGAGCCTGCTGGCCTTTAGGCACGGAGCCGATGTTTTGTGCGACAAACCCATGGCGGTTACTCTGGAGGAAGCACGGGAAATGGTTGAGGCCATGCATGCGCGGTCACGTAAAATGATGATTTTTCAGCCGCACCGGGCCCATGTGGAAACGGTGGCCCTGCGCGCTTTGTTGCGGGAGGATTTACTGGGTCCCGTTTTTATGATCAAGCGTCGTTGGTCGCGCTATCGCGTGCGCGTGGACTGGCAGGCCTTTGCCCGCTACGGTGGGGGAGAGCTCAATAATTCCGGCGCCCATTTTGTTGACCAGTTGCTGTATCTTTCCGCCTCGCCCGTAAAAAAAATTCATTGCCTGCGCCGCAGGGTTCTCAGCAGGGGGGACGCCGAAGATTTTGCTAAAATAATCATGGAAACGGAAAATGGCATGATTCTGGACGTGGAGGTTAATTTTGCCGCGGCCATTGCCCCGCCGGCCATACAGGTGTTTGGGGAGCGGGGCACCATGGTGTTGGATGAAGAACATGGCCTTTGGCGCGCCCGGTATTATGATAAAGGCGGCGCGGATGCCATCAGGCTGCAAGAGGGGCTTGCCGCGGAAAACAGATCGTACATGGATGACCAGCAGCTTCCCTGGAAAGAAAAAAACTATCCGCTCTCGGCATTCAGTCCCATCGACTTTTACGACAAATGTTATGAACATTTTGCCCTGAACCAACCCGCATTCATCCCCCCCGGAGAGTCCCTGGAGGTTATGCGCATACTGGATGTTTGCAAGAAGAAAACCGCTTTGGAATAGGGTGCTTCCGCGGAGAAGCGGGCTAAACAGCGGTATGGGCCCTTCAGGAAAAAGAATCCCGGAACAGTACGGGCCTCCGCCACTTATTGTATTATTTTGCCGCTTAGTACTTAAACCTTTTATCATTAAGTCATAATTCTTTCTTTTAGGCCGGAATAACGGAAATTGTTATTAAAAATCTCTGAAAAATCAGACCGTGCTCACCGGAAGGATACGCTCCGGGTATAAACAGCGGTTACTGTAAAAGCGGCCTATGGCGTTTTTTCAGAGTTCCCAAAAAAATCATTCTCTCTTCCATGAAGGATCCGCGGCATGAAGCCTGTACAAATGCTGGACTATGTTGTTATTCTGGCCTACATGTTAATTACCCTGGGGGTCGGGGTATATTTTAAAAAATTCAACAAAGGAGCCGCCGATTTTTTTAAGGGTGGTAATCAAATCCCCTGGCTGGTTTCCGGCCTAAGTGCCTTTATGACCGGCTTCAGCGCCTGGACCTTTACCGCCGCCTCGGGCATTGCTTACGATCATGGCATCATCATCATCCTGCTTTACCTGGGAAATGCGCTGACCTTTTTGTTTGGATACTGGCTTTTTGCCGCCCGCTGGCGCCGGGCGCGTATCTCATCGCCCATGGAGTATCTTTCGGAACGTTTTGATCAACCCACCCGTCAGACCTTTTCCTGGTCGACGGTCTTTTTCGATCTGTTCATGGTATCCGTATGGTTGTTTGCCCTGGGCAAGTATGTGGCCGTGGCCACGCAAATTCCGGTGACCTGGGTGATTCTTGGCGCCGGGGGCATTATCCTGGCCTACTGCCTGGTGGGCGGGCTGTGGGCCGTGGTGGTTACCGATTTTTTACAGGGGGTAATACTTTTACCCTTTACCATTATTCTCGCCTTTGCGGCTGTTTATAAAATTGGCGGCATAACGGAGTTTATCACCGCCCTGCCGGCGGAGATGCTTACGGTGGGCCATTCGGAATATTCCAACTGGATATTTCTGGTCTCCTGGACCATGATGGTCATTTTCGGCTATAACACCCGCGCCCATGCCCAGCGTTATTACAGCGTGGATACGGAAAAATCGGCCAAAAAAATATCCCTGCTAAACTTTGTACTGTTTGTTCTGGGAGCCTTTATCTGGTTCATCCCGCCCATGGCCACGCGCATCCTGTATCCGGATATCGCGCAGATGTGGCCCAATGCCTCCAATCCGCAGGAGGGCGCCTATGCCGTTATCAGTCTGACCCTTCTGCCCCATGGTTTGATCGGCGTTATGTTGGCGGCGATATTCAGCGCCAGTATGTCCAATATCTCCAGTTATTACAACCTGTTCTCGGCTATTATCACCACGGACATCGTACCCCGCTTTTATAAAAAAGAGCTGGATGACAAACAAAAACTGTTCATCGGGCAGATAACAACCATGATTGTGGGGATGTTGGTGCCCGCCCTGGCCCTTTTTATGGCCGGTAGCGGGCACAGCGCCTTTAACCTGATGAATTCCTTCAATTCGATCATCAGCATTGCTTACGGCCCGCCGGCCCTGATCGGTTTTCTTTCGCGCAAAACGCCGCACTGGTCGGGACTGTTCTATTTTATCATCGCCCTGATCCTGGGCAGCATCGGCTGGTTTTACTGGGGCTGGAATATTCCGGAGAACGTTCTTTACGTAACCCCGCTTAGTATTGTCATCATGTTTGGCAGTAAATACTTAACAGGTTTTCTTAAGGAAAAAAATATCTATGTTAAAAGGCGCGCGCTCTTTTTCGAAAAACTGGACAGGCCGGTCGACGTGGAAAAAGAGGTTGGTGATTTTGCCCATATCGAGCACCTTGTTTTTTCCTTTCTGGCCAGGGTGACGGCCCTGATCGCCGTGCTGAGTCTGTTATTTATACCGTTTAACGAAGACGGTGAAATGATAACCGTTGTTCTTTATTCCCTGATCACTCTTTTACTGGCCATAACCTTTTTTATCCTGAGCCGGAGAGAGGTCGTCCCAAAACAGCCCTTACCCAATGAGAATGCATGAAATGATTACGTTTGACTTAGGTTCATATCGCGGCGGTCTGCGCATGAAAATTTTTGGATTGTTGATGCTCATATTCCCCCTGGGGCTGCATGCCGGCGGAGGTTCCCCCATTACCGGCGGCCGGCCGGAGTGGCGGGTTGTCGGGCAGGGGGGCGGCGGCGTTATCACCGATGTGCTGGTGCACCCCACCGATCCCGATATTGTATGGGTGGAAACCGATCTGACGGGTATTTTTAAATCAACGGATGGCGGCAAAAACTTCCGGCGCATGTCCGGGCCGGTGGAAAGAAAAGAGCTTTTGTTTGAATGGATGCGCGGCATGGACCATGAACTGGTTTATGATCCGACCGACCCCGATATTATGTATTGGGCCATGGACGGAGGCATTTATACAACTCCCGGTTTATATAAATCACTTGATGGCGGGGAGAGCTGGTTTAAAATACCGGGGTCACCCGACCTAGCGCCCGCGGCCATCGTCGTCGATTCCAAAGGGGTGATTTATGGCGTAAAGCATAAAAAAATGTGGGTTTCTGAAGACAAGGGGCATACATGGCGGCAAATGCCGGATGTCCCCACCTATTTTGCCGACGCCTATGACTGGCGTCGCCGTAACCGTATATTTATCTATGCTACGGCAGGCAACCGTCTCATCATCGGCGACCGTTATGAAGGCACGGGTATCTATTTTTCCGACGATAAGGGCGGCCATTGGCGTCAGGCCTTACAGGGCCGTGAAATAATGGATGTTGCCGTTTCACCCGTGGAACCGGGTTTGGTTATGGCCCTGGAACAGGATGGCTCCATCTTTCGCTCCACCGATGGGGGCGAGAGATTTATAAAAGTGGAAAAGATTGCCAACTCCTACTATGCCTGGGGAAAATGGCCTCCCTTTTACGGAAGCATCGCCATTAACAATGAAAACCATGTGATGGCCATTGGGCGGTGGGAAATGGCCCTGAGCCGGGATGGCGGGCAACGATTTGATATATATGGGGAGAAAGAACCCGAATGGGATCCGGCGGGGTATATTTTTACCGCCCGTCAGGGCAAGGAGGGCTTGTTTAAGTCCAACAAGCTGGTCGCCTCCCCCGGTGGGAAGTGGTTTTCGGTGGATGGCCATCTGTTAAAGGAAATTAACGAAGACGGCCGGAAGTGGACGGGACGATACAGGGGGATAGACATTCTTTGCCTCTACAGTCCGCCGGTAATAGACAAACGCAATGCCGACGTCATCCATGTGGCCGCCGGGGATAACGGACATTTTTACTCCACCGACGGCGGAAAAAACTGGAAAACCACCGAAACAAAAATGGTAAATGTGGACGGCCTGGCCCAGGACCCCAACAACCCGGATGTTTGGTATAAAATGTACGGCCGGCGTCCCCGCGAGGCGGGTAAGATATATAAGTCCGTGGATAGCGGTGTAAGCTGGGAGTACGCGGGCCGCATACCCATGCCCGGATTTAACGGCCGTTCGGAAGACGATCCGTCATTCTATACGGGTTGGTGCGGCTGGCTGGCGGTTGATCCCACAAATTCACAAAGGATATATGCCACCCACCGGGCCTCGGACGGGCTTTACCTTTCCGAGGATGGCGGAAGAAATTTTCGCAGGGTTCTGGAACTGGTCAGACCCTGGCAACTGGAGGTTACCGACAGGGGGACGGTCTTTATTTGTACCTGGGACTCCCGGGGGCTATACAGAAGTAAGGATAACGGACGCTCCTTTGAGATGATTAACGGCGGGCCGGTAAATGATTTTGCCGTACACCCTAAAAATGACGATATTATATATGTCAACGTCGGTTCCTTTAACCACGCCTGGGCCAGCGCCCGGGTAAAGCCCAGATATGAGCGCAACAGGGTCTACGAAGATAAGGGCAAGGGGCGTCTGTACAAAACAGGCGATGGCGGCAACCATTGGGAATTGCTGGGGGCCTTTGACGGTTTTGCCCTTTACATCGAACCCAATTTCCCCAATGTGATGCTCATGTCCACCCGTGATGGCGGGCAGGGCATCATGCGCAGCGCGGACGGCGGTAAAAGCTGGGTATCCATACACGGCAATCATAATAATTACCACCCCCGCGGTTTTGTTTACGGCGGCGTTCCCGGCCGGGTCTATACCTGGAATCATAATATGGAACGGCTGGACAATGTCCATGTGGACAGCCTGTTCCAGAAAACGGAAACGCCGGCCATACCCTGAAAATGAAACGCTAAAAGGATTTAAAATGGTTATCAATGTATTTGAAAACAGCAGGTTGCTGGCCCGCCACGCGGCGCAACAGGCGGCGGAGCTGATAAACGCGGCCATCGAAAAAAAGGGTCGTGCTGTCTTTATCGCTGCCACGGGGGCCTCCCAATTTGAGTTCCTGGAGTTCCTGACCACGGAGCAAAAGGTGGACTGGAGTAAAACGACCATGTTTCACCTGGATGAATATGTGGGGTTGCCGGAAACTCATAAGGCCAGCTTCCGGAAATATCTGAAGGAACGCTTTATTGCCAAAACAAACCCGGGAACGGTTCATTTGATTAAGGGAGACGCCGCCTCTCCCGATAAGGAAGCGGAAAGGCTGAATGCGCTCATTTCCCGGGAGGAAGTGGATGTGGCCTTTGTGGGCGTGGGAGAAAACGGGCATCTGGCCTTTAACGATCCCCCGGCGGATTTTGAAACGGAAACCCCTTTCCTTATCCTTGAACTGGATGAGAGATGCCGCCTGCAACAGGTCAATGAAGGGTGGTTCGACAGCATCGATCTGGTGCCGCGTAAAGCCATATCCATGTCGGTAAATGAGATTCTGCGCGCCGATACGGTGGTTTGCTGCGTGCCCGGGGAACGCAAGGCGGAAGCGGTGAAGAATTGTTTTGACAGCGATCTCATCTCCCCGCAATATCCTTCATCCATCCTGAAAAAACACAAACGGGCCTATATATTCCTGGATAAATCATCGGCCTTTATGTTAAGTCCCGGCAGGTACAGCGTCGCATGAAAGCGCCGGGATTTGTCGATCTTCAGGTCAACGGCTATGCCGGGGTGGATTTCCATGACCCATCGACCACCGTTGCCGATGTGCTGATCTGCGCGGAAGCGCTGGCCCGGGCGGGAACGGCCGGTTTTCTGGCCACCATCACCACATCCCCCCGTGAGAGCATGGAACGCTGCGTGGACACATTGCGCCAGGCCATTGAGCGACAGGGAGCCGCGGGCAATATTCTCGGCATCCATCTCGAGGGGCCGTTTATTTCCCCGGAATATGGTTTCGTGGGCATGCATCCCCCGCGGGCGGTATCTCCTCCCGACGCCTCCTGGCTGGAAAAAGTCCGTAAGCTGGCCGGCGGACATCTGAAAATGGTCACCCTGGCTCCGGAATATGAACAGAGCGCCGCGCTGATCGCCGCATTCAGTCCGGAAATCATTTTTGCCGCCGGACATTCCAATGCCTCTTATCCGCAATTACAAAAGGCGGTGCGGGCCGGTTTGCGCATGGCCACCCATGTCGGTAACGGTTGCGTTCAAACGGTGGATCGCCATAACAATCCCCTGGTACATATTCTGGCCAGCGCGGAGCTGAGCCTCTCCTTTATTCCGGACGGCTTTCATCTACCCGAGGCTTTTATCCGCATGCTGGTCAACAGCCGTCCCGTGGAAAAGCTGATCGCGGTCAGCGATGCCATGACCCAGGCCGGACTGCCCCCCGGTGAGTATGAAAATATCGACGGTACGCGGGTGGTGCTGGAAGAAAACGGCTGGCTGCATACGGCCGGGGATGCCAATGTTCTGGCCG
>JALTKX010000011.1 GCA_027006055.1 Calditrichia bacterium
TAACCTCATTGACCATTGATGCTTCCGGCAGCTTTGATCCCAATGCCAATCAACTTACCATAAGCGGGGCGTTGACCATCAACGGTACGCTTAACGATGGTACCGGTGGCGGCCTGGTTCAGGTGGGCGGTAATTTTACCATCAATTCCGGCGGCGCCTTTAATGACAACGGCAATGGCATCAGCATTGAGTTTAACGGCTCCGGTACGCAAACCATGAGTG
The DNA here is from genome assembly GCA_027006055.1 of Calditrichia bacterium. Classification (GTDB taxonomy): domain Bacteria; phylum Calditrichota; class Calditrichia; order Calditrichales; family J004; genus J004. The sequence goes on from JALTKX010000011.1 coordinate 223, forward strand.
GTACCTATGGCGGCGCCTCTCTGGAATTTTATGATTTTACCGTAAGCGGCACCGGGGTGGTGGATAATAACCTCTCCACGAATATCATTGTTAACCGCTATCTGCAATCCGGCGGTACCTTTCAGGCGGGCACGGGAACCTATACACTTGGATTCAGTGGTCTGATTAACGGTTATGTATTTGATAAGAGTGGCGGTACTTTTACCGCTGAAACAAGTACGCTGAAAATCGCCAGTAGTGTCAATATCCAAATGAGAATAGACGCCAACACCAGCTTTTATGCCATAACCCATGCGCCACCGACAGGCGCCCGCGCGCTTACTTTCGACGCGGTAAATGCCGGTACGGTGTATACAATAACAAATGCACTGAATATAGACCCGAATTCCAATGGCGTCGCTTTTAGTGCAAACGCATCCATGGCCTACTCCGGTACAACAACACTTAATTACACAACGGGGAATAATATTACCATCGGCAACGAATGGCCTTCCACAAATTCGCCGACAAACATTACCATAAACTCCGCGGCCACATTTACCCTGGGTAGCAGTAGAACGGTGACTGGTACCTTTACCCACGCCGGCGGCGGTGTTTTTGATGTTACCGGCGGTACCTTTCAGATAGACGGCACCTTTGCCAAGGGCTCAGGTTCCTTTACCCTGAACGGCGGCTCGCTGGCCTACGGCGCCTCCGGCCTGTTGCGTTATGACGCTACGCAGCAAGCGGGCGCGGAATGGCTGAGCACGGTTCCCAATGTGACGGTTCAAACGGGTACGGTAACCCTGGCGACCGCCAGCGGTAACCGTACCATTTCCGGTACCTTAACCGTGAATAGCGCGCTTACAGCCAATGACAATGCCCTAAGCACGGGCACCTTTAATAATAACGGCACGGTAACCACCACCAATGTGGCGGTTTCCTCCTCCGGCAATACCACCTTTGGCGGATCGGCCAGCCTGGATACCGGCGGCGGTAACTTTTCCGCCGGCGGCAATCTTGATTTGGGTTCCAGCGCCACGCTGACCACGGGCGGCGGTACGGTTTCCGTAACCGGAACCTCCACTTTTAACACCTCTGCCAGTATATCGTCATCGGCGGGCGCGGTAAATCTTTCCGGCGATGTTTCCATGAGCTTTCAATCTTCCATCAATACCAGCGGAACGGCAACCCTGGATGGCAGCCTTAATGTAAGCGGTGGCGCCACCGTGGGGCAAGCTACCGCGGGAACGCTGGTCATGGGCGGTTCGTCCACCAGTACGGTGAACATAGACGGTTCACTGACCGTGTTTGACTTTACGGTTAATAAAACCGGCGGTTCTTCTACCCTGGTCGTTCCAACATCCAGTGTACAATTCCGCTTTAATACCAACGGTACGCTTTACATTCAGCAGGGTATACTTGAACTGACAGCCAGTTCACAATTTTTGAATACCAGCGGTGTTAATCTCTCTTCCGCTGATAATGTGACTTTAAAGATTGACGCCAACGGTACCTTAAAAACAGCCGATGTACCCATTACAGGCTTTAATGTCTTTACCCTGGCCGATGGCAGTACGGTGGAATTTTCCGGTACGGCGGCCCAGGATATTCCCGCCGCGACCTTTGGCAATATCACCGTTTCCACAACCCATAGCAATGGCGCTTCCTTTACCGGCGGCGTTACCCTGCTTACCAATTCAACTATTACGGTTGCCGCGTCCAGTCGGTTAAACATGGCCGGGCAAACCATCACCCATCCCGGAACCAATTCCGATGATTTGACGGTGGCCTCCGGCGGTACCCTGTATACCGATGGAACGGATATCACGGGTTTTAGCACATATAGCAGCCTGGCGGGTACGGTGGTTTTTAACGGCTCTTCCCAGGAAACCGCTCCCTCGGGCACCTATGGCAATCTGACCGTGAACAATAGTGCCGGTTTGGCCCTGGGCGGTCAGGTAACGGTTACGGGAACGCTGACCTTTACCAATGGTACCATTACATCCACTTCCACCAACACGCTGACTTTAGGTGTAAGCGCCACGGCTAACCCGACCTCTACCAGTTTTGTTACCGGTCCGGTGGCCCGCCAAACCGATGGCACGGCAACTTCCTTTAGTTTCCCAACCGGGTACGGCACAAGCCTGAGAAGCGTCAGTCTCAGCTTTAATTCCGCTCCGGCCAACAGCAATACCATTACGGCCGAGGCCAAAGGGACGGCCACTGGGGCCACATCGGCCGACCCCGATGTGAAATCGGTGGAAGATGACGGATACTGGACGGTGACTTCCACGGAAGTCACGCCTCCGACATATACGATAACCCTGACGACAACAAACTTTTCGCCTTCTATCTCCACAAGTTCTAATGTAACGGTGGTAAAAGGAACCGCGCCGAACTTTGACACCCAGGGCACCGGTGAAAGCTCCAACACCGATCAGGTGACGGCCACTTTTGCCGACGGTTTTAGTGATTTTGCCGTGGGTAACCTGACGACGACCTATACCTGGGATGGCGGCGGCGCCGATAACAACTGGAGCACGGCCCTTAACTGGGATTTGGACGCTGTTCCCGGCACAGGCGATGTTATCTCCATACCCGGTAACTTTACCGTGGATTATGACGCCGGCGTGACGACTTCGTCCTATGCCAGCATCACCCTTTCCGGCTCGGGCAATACGCTTAACTTTAATGCCGCGATTATCGATTTCGCTTCCACCACTCTTACGGTGGGCAGCGGTGATAAGGTTGTTTTTGCCGGAGCCACGGTGAACAACTACACGGCAAGCAATACCACCTATTCCAGCGGTTCCACCGTGGAATTCCAAACCGGAACGGTACAGGGCGATGATTATGACGCCCTTATCGTCAATAACGCCGGTTCTGTTTCTTCCTCCGCGGCCATAACCGTGGCCGGCGCTTTTACCAAGAGTGGCGGGGGTACGTTTACCGCCGGCGGAACCTTTAGCGTGGCGGGTACAACAACCCTTAGCGCGGGAACGATTGATCCCAGCGGCGGCATGACCCTTTCCGGTGATATCGTGGGAGACGGAGGGCAGTTTAGCGGCTCTTCCGGCACGGTTACCCTGAACGGCAGCGCCCAGCAGACTATCAGCGGCACCACGGGGCTGACATTTAACAACCTTACCCTGAATAACGCCAACGGTCTGGCCATTTCCACAAGTCCGACGGTTGAAGGTGTTTTTACCTTCAGTAACGGTTTGGTAACAACGGGTAATAATAATTTTTATATCGGTACCGCCGGTTCAATCAGCGGCGCCAGTTCATCTCTTTATTTCAGCGGACGTCTGGCCAAGATTTATGGCACCGGCGCCGCCAGCTTTACCTATCCCGTGGGTAAAGGGGGCGAATATTTGCCTGTTACTCTGGACTTTAGTTCCTTAACTTCCGGTTACACCCGGGTGGTTGAGGTGATCAATTCCGATGCAAACAGTCTTGATCCGGATATCGATGGCACCACTCTTTCCGCCGTATCCACCGTGCGCTATTTTGAAATCTCGCGCGTGGGCACCGGCGGCGGTATTAACGGCAGCGTGCAGGTGACCTTGTCCTACAACGCCAATGACGGCGTGAATGGCAGTGCCACGGCGCTGGAGGTTGCTCAGCTCTCCACCGATACCAATGGCTCCGCCGCCTCCATAGGCGTATGGCAGAGCGTAGGTGGTGACGGCACCGGACTGACGTCGGGTACCATTCAGTCCGGTACATTCACCTCCGGCGGCGACTATTACGCCCTGGGTGACGACGCCGCCAACGGTAAGGATAACTCCCTGCCGGTTGAGCTGTCCGCTTTTGAAGCCCTGCCCGATGTGGACCGGGTTGTGATTAACTGGCAAACGTCTTCAGAATTGGAGAACTTTGGTTTTAACATTTATAAAAAATCTGTGGATCAGCCTGAATGGGCTCAGGTAAACGATGACATTATCGACGGACGGGGAACATTCTCCGGAGAAACCGATTACAGCTTTACCGACCTTGACGTTGTTTCCGGCAGAAGTTATACATACAAGCTGGAATCTGTCAGCTATAACGGCGCCGTGAATGTGGAAAAGGTTGTTAAAGTGGATGTGCCTGTTCCCGATGAATATGCATTGTTTAACAACTATCCCAACCCTTTCAATCCTGTAACAAATATCAAGTTTCAGGTGAAGGATCAGGCCAAGGTCACAGTCGTCATTTACGATGTAAGTGGACGTCAGGTTAAAACCCTCTTGGATAAAAAGGAATACGCGGCGGGACGTTATGAAGTCTCCTGGGATGCTACCGACAACTTTAGTCGCAGGGTAGCCAGCGGTGTTTACTTCTATCGCTTCACCGCCAATAACTTTACCAAGATGGGTAGAATGGTGTTGCTCAAGTAACAGGGATATTGATCACATCTCGGATCGGTTGATTTGTTTACTTTTGCGGCTTGGAACTACTCATACTTAATTTAATGGGACTATGACGCATTCTTCTTATTGCAGAGCTCTTTTTAAAAGAGCTCTGCATTTTTTCAGTAAGGCAGCCCTGCTGTCCTTGTGGATACTCTCCACGCCGGTTTCCGCTCAGCAAATAACAACAGAAGTTATTGCGCAGAATGAGACAACCACCCGATTACGACTCACCTTTGACGCTCCGCGCATCGCGGGGGATGATCAACGGGGCCATTTCGCTTCCTACCGGAAGGCTAATTATGCCGTGAACCAATCCGGCGCCTTTGTTCCTGTTATCGGCTTAAAGGTAAACCTGCCCGCCCTTTCGGCCACGGCCCGTATCGTTTCCAAAAAAACGGACAAACTGACCATCCCCAACTATAAGTATATTCAAAACACGAGTGGAAGCTCCGAACCACTTCGGGAAGTTACCATAGACTATAAGGGTAAGTACAGAAGGCAGCCTCTGTTTATGTTAACGGTGGCCCCCGTCCGGCCGCTGGCCGTCGGCAATCAGGTAGAGTGGACCCGGGAAATGGTTGTCGAACTCAGATATGACCGGGATAAAACCCGTGACTTTGAGCCGGTGAGCAGCCATGAGCGTAAGGCCAAAACCTTTGATGTGGCGGGCCCCGTATTTGGAGAGTTGAATGCACCGGCAGCGCAGGGCGTGCGCGCGTCCCGAACCCTGGCTTCCTATATTTCCACAAAAGCCTTTAAGATGAAAATTCTTAAAACAGGCATTTATAAACTTACCTTCCAGGACCTGGAAGATGCCGAAGTACCCATTACAGAATTTGATCCGCGTAAGATTGCGGTGTATAACAAGGGCAAGGAAATACCCATCTATATAAAGGGCGCCGAGGACGGACGCTTTGACGCCACGGACTATATAGAGTTTTATGCCGAGAAAAACGAAAAGACCTTCCTTGACCAGTATGAGGATATGTATGCCGACCCGTTCACCGATTTGAATGTGTACTGGCTGGTGGAAAAAGAGTCCGCCGGTTTGAGGATGGTGGATGAAAGCGGAGCGGTTGTTAACAGCAATTATGTGGTTCCCTTCAAATTTAAAGACACCATACACTTTGAAAAAGATACCCACCGGGAGATATTTGGCAAGGACCCGGAATATATGAGCGATTCGGCGGATAAGTACGACCACTGGTTTTGGGGGAATGTAATCAGCTCCGTGGAAAGCCGGAATTTTGAGTTTGAATTGCCGGCGCCGTTTGAAACCGGTTCTTCCGTCTTCGTAAACGCCATGTTTCGAGGGGTGTCGATCTACAATCCCGTGACCAATCCCATTCAGGGCCACCAGGCCGCCGTATGGTTGAATGAACAAAAAGTGGGTGAAATTACACCGCAACAAAGATGGCGCGGTCAAACCATGGCCAAAATTAACAATTATGGCCGGGCCGGGCTGGCGCAATCCAATCTGAAAAACGGTACCAATGTTTTACGCGTGGATATGGAACAGGCCGGTTTAACCGACATCATTCTTTTTAACTGGTTTGATATTACCTATGACCGTTTATACAGGGCTCATAAGGACTATATCGAGTTTACCCTGCAATCCGGTTTGTTTGACCCCGACCGGGTGATTCAGTTTCAGGTGGACGGCTTCAGCGACGCCAATATTGATATTTATAAAATTGGCGTAAGTAAGATATTAAACGCCAAGATAGACTATTATGAAGATAATCAACGCTATACCTCCTATCGTGTAACATTTCAGGACAAAATTTTTCAGCCGGATCAAAGGTATATTGCCGTTGAAGAGAGCGCCAAGCTAAAGCCTTATGCCATTGAACCCTACAGGTCGTGGAAAAAGGATGATGACTTCGCCAATCTTCTCAGTCCGGCCAATATAGCGGATCTAATTATCATCACCGCCACTATTTTTGATGATGAGATTGAGCCCCTGGTGGAATTGAAGAAGGAACTGGGCTATACCGTTGAAGTGGTGGATGTGGAACAAATTTATGATGTGTTTAATGCCGGCATTAAGTCACCGTTTGCCATTAAGGATTTCTTAAAATACGCCTACGATAACTGGGATCAATCCATTCCCCTGCAATACGTTATCCTTGTGGGAGACGCCTCCTACCGGACAAAGGACCTGGGGCCCAATGGCAGCGACCTGATACCCGTGCCCATGTTTACCACGGAATCCTTTGGCGCGGCGCCCGCCGATATTGAATATGCCTTTGTTTCCGGCGATGATTTTATACCGGATATCCATATCGGCCGCATACCGGCTAATTCCGCCGCGGATTTAAAAAATTATATTGATAAAATTGAGACCTATCAGCATCAGGCCACAACGGGTGAGTGGCATAACCGTTCGCTGTTCATCAGTGGCAACGATGAAGCCCGCACCGATCTGGAATTCCTCTCCGGCGATCCGATTTTTCGCGCTCAGAACAATCGTATTGCCAACCTTAAATTGCCCGAGAATGTTTTTGTGCGCAAGATAAACGTTGCCAAAAATGATACCATCGAAGGATTTGATCCCCACCTGGGCGGGCGGCAGGAACTGTTGGACTATTTTGATGAAGGATTGACTTTTATTAATTTCTTCGGTCATGGCGGCGGCGCCATCTGGGCGGATAAGAATATTCTCGATCTGGCGGGTGTGGATAACCTTAATAATGAAGATAAATATCCTTTTATTGCCAGCATGACCTGTTTTACGGGCGCTTTTGAAAACCAGAACCGGGAAGGCCTGGCCGAGAAGCTTGTTTTTGCCGAGAAAAAAGGGGCCATTGCCGTTTTGGCCAGTTCCAGCGTGGGTTGGAAATACAATGATTTTTCGGTCAAATGGGCCCTGCATGACTACCTGTGGGAAGACGGCGTTACCTTTGGGCAGGCCGTGGATCAGATGAAGATCGATTACTATGTAAATAATGTCTATTACACGGAAAACGGCTACACCAGCACACCGTCCCATGGGCAGCTGCGCGAATCCATGATACACCAATACAATCTGCTGGGCGATCCGACCTTAACCATAAAGAAACCGCGCAAGAAACTGGAAATTGTTTCCAGCGATGAAACGCCCGAGGCCGGTCAAACGGTGAAGCTGACCATAAAAGCTCCCTTTTCCAGTGCCGTGGGCCGTATTGAGGTGAATGACAAAAACAACTTCATTCTGGATAAGCAGGCACTTGTTTTTACCGACGGCGCGGCCGAATACGAGTACACCATTCCCTGGGGCCGGCAGGGAGAGCGGCTTGTCTTTAAGGTATACGCCAACAGCGGTACCGATGAAGCGGCCGGCGCCTGGAGTCGTTTTATTCAACGCCCCGTGCTTAAAAACATAACCATCCGGCCCCAAAGTCCAAAAATCAGAGAACCTATCCATTTTACGCTTAAGGTAGCCTCGGACAGACAGATTGACTATATGGAGCTGCGCAACTTTCGTAAAGCCACCTCCAGCGGTAATTTTGGCGTTTCGGTGATTATGGAGGCCGAGTCCGATTCCGTATGGAAATCGGTGGCGCCCTATCCGGGTTTTAATAACGCCGGATTGAAATATTACGAAGTGTTGATCCGTGACAGTCAGGGCGATGTGATCCGGTATGATCTGCAAAAGATAACGGTTGTGGATAACCGGCCCGATCTGGTGCTGGATGGCCGTTCCATAAAACTGGGCGGCGATGACCGTCTGTCGTTAATTTTTGACGTTACGAATGATTCAAACCAGGACCTTAACGGCGTCGGGGTTCAGGTATTTGATGAAGCGGGAATGCAAACCGCCACGCCTTTTTATACGGGTTCCGTAAATATTGCCCGTAATACCACGCAAAAAGTAAGCGCGGATATCTCTTCCACGGTATACCAAAACCAACAGAAGTTCCGTGTTGTGGTAGACCCGCAAAATCAGTTTGATGAACGCAGTGAGTATAACAATATTGTCGAAAAAAATCTGCAAACCGACAATATCTGGCTGGATTACCAACTGGGGACGTCAAATGACGGGGTGGTCAATGATACCCTTAACCTTTTGCCCGGCTGGCGCCTGTATGCCGCCCCCAATGCTCTTAGCGCTTCCAGCGTGATTAGCATTAAGCAAAAGGATATTACGGACTTTCTGAGATATAATGATCAAAAGGATCTTAAATATGTTCACACGGGCGATCTTTCCGATTCCCTGTTTTACGATGTAAAAATCAGGAATTCCGTTTCTTCGGTAAACAAGCCGGTTGAACTGATCACCTCCATAAATGCCTCACACTATTCGGAAGTGGAATTGGATGCCATCTCCTTTTTCCGCTTTAATCCGGAACTGGGCTTGTGGGTAAAGCTGCCTACTTCTAAAAGCGGCAACAGCATCACCGGATATGTTTCGGGGAATGGTTTGTACGGCGTTTTCAGTTTTAAGGACGCCAAGGCGCCTCAAATTGAAATCACCGCCAACGGCAGGCCGTTAAGAAACAATATGCTGGTGCGTTCCCGTCCGGCCCTGGCCTTTTTACTGCAGGATGAAAACGGCGTTGATCTCAATGGCAGTTTAAGCATAAAGCTGGATAACGTTCCTTTGGAAAATGCGGATCTTGTACTGCCGGATTCCATAGAGAGCGCCAATAGTATTGCCGTGTCACTCTCGCCGGAGTTCGAACGGGGCAGCCATTCCCTCAGTGTGTCCATCTCGGATATCAATGGCAATGTGCAGGAAGTGGAGCGCGTGTTTAACGTATCCGCTTCCAATGATCTTATCGTTCATGGTAACTATCCCAACCCCTTTGCGGAAAGCACCATCATCTCCTATACCAACAGCTTTACCGGGCCGCTATCCCGGCTGACCGTGCGTATTTATACGGTTTCCGGTCATCTGATACGCTCTAAGCAGCTGCACGCGCCCAACAATGTGGAAAGCGATGATAAGCTGCTGGACACCGGATATCATGAATTGGAATGGGATGGCTCCGATGATAACGGCAATGACGTTGCCAACGGCGTTTATTTTGCGCTTATCAAGGCAGAGTTTGAAGACCAGTTTACCGGTAAGAAATTTAATGTGACCAAGAAACTTAAAATAGCGCGGCTGCAATGAGAAAATTATTAATCCTTCTGATTATTTATACAGGGAGCCTTAGCGCCGGGGAATATGCCGGTTCCTTTCTGGAACTGGGCGTTGGCGCCAAGGCCCTGGGAATGGGCAGCGCCTCGGTGGCGATTGCCGACGACGCCTACGGCTGGTATTGGAACCCCAGCGGGCTGGCTTTTATTGAGACCTTTCAGGCGGCATCTATGTATGCCAATCTGTTCGACCAACAGGAAAGCCAAAGCTTTGTGAGCGCGGCCATGCCCATCTTTGGCGGTGTTACCGTCTCCGCTTCCTGGATGCGGCTTAGCGTGGATGATATTCCGCGCTATCCCGGCTTTAACCCCGAGGATGACCGGGTGAACGGCGATCAGTTTGATCAGCTTATCGGAGAGCCTACCGGTTATTTTTCCTCCGCCAGCGATGCTTTTGTATTCAGCTTTGCCAAGTATAAGCAGGTATTGGTCGACTTAGGCTGGCAATATTTTGAACTGCCGATAGATTTCGGCTTTGGCGGTAATATTAAAGTGATTCGGGAAAGTATCGATACCAACTCCGGCAACGGCATAGGCGTGGATTTGGGCATGATCATCAAGCTTGGCCTGAATGATGTGTTTAATGATGAAAATTATGGTAAATTGGTTTTCGGCGTTAACGCGCAGGATCTGTTTGAAACCAAACTGACCTGGAACACGCCTTCAAAAAGAACCGATGTAATTTCCCGAAATTTTAAATATGGCTTTGCCATTATCCAACCCTTGGATTTTCTGAGCAGCCAGTTTACCTTTGCCTTTGATCTGGACAGCCGTTACCAAGGAGCCAGTCATTTTGGAGCGGAGTTTCTGTACGACCAGCTCATCGCCCTGCGCGCCGGACTCAATGAAAGCAATTTTACGGCCGGCATGGGCTTATATGTGTGGAAGTTGCGCACGGACATAGCTTATCAAAGCCATGATCTGGGAAATACATACAGGATATCACTACTGTTTCAATTATGAGAATAATCCTATTTTTATTACCCGTGTTGGGGATGTTGGGCGCATGTACGCCCACGGGAACCGAAACGTCCAAGGCGCCCGACCCGCCGAAAATGGTGCAAAAAGAGGCCGGGGCGGATACAACCCTTGGCGAGCGCGGCATTGACGCCGAGGCCCGCCGGGAAAACGCCATTCGCATCATGTGGTACCGTCAACCCGCCACGCAAGGGGTGGTCCGTTATAAAATATACCGCTCCCAGGATGCGGACGGATTGGCCAATTACCGCTTTATCGGCCAGCAGGAGGCGGAAAACAACGAGGACACCACTTTTGTGGATTTGGACTCCTTATCGATTTTTACAAAATATTTCTATTTTATTACCGCTGTAAATGAAGAGGGTAAAGAGAGCTTGCCTTCGGATACGGTTTGGTATAATTTACTGCCCAAGGCGACGCCGGGTTTTCCCAAAGGGCAGGTTGTTAAACCGGACAGTCTGGGTTTTACCTTTAATGTTCCCTCGGATGCTTTTCCCAATGGCTATATTTTTCGCATAGAACGGCTGATTGGCGCCAATTTCCGGGAATTGGTCTATCTGTATATGGAAAATCCCCTGCAGGGCGGATTTGGACAGACACAGTATACATACACGATGAATAACAAAGAACTACAGATTTTTGAAGATGATATTGAATACCGATGGCGTATTGACTTACTGGCCGGAGACCCGCTGCACAACGGATCGGAATCGGACTGGGCTACGTTTTCTATTGATTGGGGTAACTAAATGAAAAAAACGCTACTGATTTTTTTGATATTTTTTGCATTTAACTTTTCCTTTGGGCAATCTTTTGATCAGGTACCGCAATTTAACGCGGCATCTTCGCAATTTTCTGATAAACCTGCTCAATATATCCTCGGAAGTGGCGATATACTTCTTGTAAATGTCAATTTATGGGGGCATGTTGGCCGGCCGGGTATCTACAGTATTCCCAGTTTTTATACGTTGATCGATTTAATTTCATCAGCGGGAGGGCCCCTGAGCACGGCGCGCATGAACGATGTGCGCATTGTACGAAAGAACCAGGAAGTCATTAAGGTTGACATCGAACAGTTCCTGAAAACAGGCGATAACAGTCTTCTGCCACAACTGCAACCGGGGGATACCATCATTGTTGCCGGAAGTATTCAGGATATTTTTTCAAGATTTGTCGGATTAATGCGAGATTTAGCTATTATTGCAAATGTGTTTGTTTTGGCATCACGTGTGAAATAGTTTCTTATTACGTGGTTTTTGTTTAAATTTTTCACCTTTACGCTTAAAAAAGACTGTAGGAGTCTTGAATGAAAAAGAACATTGTTACAATTCTGAGTTTTTTCATATTGGTTCAGCTGTCTTTTGCCCAGTTACCCAATGGCGAAAGGACGTTTTATTATACCCAAACCGGACGTACCTACGAACCGGGACAGTTGGGTATTTACAGCGAAATGAGCTTCTACTCCAAGGTCGGGGATTTTATCGGCCAGGGGTTGACTCCGGCGAATTTTCAGGCCGTAAACTATTGGCTGGTGGCCGGCAATGCCGTTTTTACCTATGGTATTATGGATCATCTGGACGCAACCCTTGCCGTGCGGGCTTACCAGGATACCCATATGGGGGACGGCTATAATGTGCCCGACGATCTCTTTTTAACGATAAAGGCGGGGGGCTTTAAGTTTGGCCGCAATCATTTTTCCCAGGGGTTTTTAACAAGTTTTCGTTTCCCGACGGGAAAGGATCATAACTATCCCTTTACCGAATTCGCGCCGGCCTCGTTTCAATATGCCTTTATGTATGCCGTATCCTACTACGCCGACCCCTATCTGCCGGAACGTGGCTTTAACGCGCACTTTAACGCCGGCTGGTGGAATTATAATGAATTGGGAACCACGCTTTATACCTATCCCAATGGCAATACGTTGAATGCCACCGTTAATTCCAGCGATTTCAGGATGGCCCTTGCTTTCAGCTATCCCACCGGTCTGTTTGATTTCCGCATGGAACTGACGGGTATTTTGTTTATCCAGCAACCGGATCCCTATGTTTACAGCGCGGAAGAGTGGGCCTTTATTTCACCCAGCATCCGCTATAAACCCTTTAAATGGCTCTCCACGGATTTCGGCATGGATTTTCGTGTCTCTCCGGCGGAGCGTAACAATACCAGCGGTATCCCCGATATCAGCTCCACCGTGGATCTGCCGCCCAACTTTCCGGACTGGCGGGTGCATATGGGTTTCAATGTTAACCTGAATGTATTGTCGTCCGAGAAAACCAACGTGGTGAATTATCAGCAGGCCAAGGCCAAACAACAGGTAGAGTTGTTTGAAACGGTCATCGAGGAAAAGGAAAAAGCCGAAGCCGTACAGGATGAAATTGAAAATCTCAGAAGTATCCGCAAGGATGCCGAAAAGGAAATAGAAGAACTGAAGAAATTATTAGATGATGAATAAAAACGTCTCTATCATGTTTAGGAGGTCGCAATGAAAAGAATCAGCTACTATCTGCTGATAAGCGCACTTTTTTCATTAACTTTTGCTCAGGCGCCGACAGGCAGTAAAAGTTTATTAAATACGCAAACGGCACGTACTTTTGAGCCCGGTCGCTTTGAGGTACGCACGGATATGAACTTTTTTACCAAACTGGCCGAGTTTGTGGGCAATCAAACCCTTAAGCCAGCTAACTTTAGAGCGGCTAACTATTGGCTGGTTAACAGCGCGCTGGCTCTGACCTACGGCGTGGTGGATCATTTTGACATTACGGTGGTTCCCGGTATCTATCAGGATACCCATACGCCGAATGAATACAATCTGCCCGACGATATCCGTGTGTTTGCCAAGGTCGGTTCCTTTGATTTTGCCAACAGGAGCATGTATGCCGGTTTTACCGTGGGTACCCGCTTTCCCCTGGGCGAGGATCATAACTATCCCTTTACCTACTATGCCAGCGGCGCGGTTGAGTATGGCGTAAGCGGTATTCTTTCCTACTATGCCGATCCCTATCTGCCGGATCGCAGCATGAATGCCCACCTGACCCTGGGCTGGTGGAACTATAACGAGGCCGGATCCGAGGTCTATAAGGATAAATTCGCCACGGTAAACTCCAATGCACTTAACTATGCCGTTGGTTTTGTTTATCCCACCGATTTGTTCGATTTTCAACTGGAAGTCTTTGGTCTTACCTATTTGACCCAGCCGGATGAATTTGTTTATGCCCGTGAAGACTGGACCTATGTAACGCCAAGCATTAAATATAAGCCTTTTAGCTGGTTTAATTTCAACCTGGGCGTTGATATTCGCGTAAGCGCCGATGTGGATGAAAGCGTGGGTATCAATAACTATGAAAACGTCGGTCTGCCGAACTACACCGCCTGGAAGGCGCATCTGGGTTTTGAACTTACCCTGCTGCCCTTAACGGACGCCGTGGGCAACAGTCCCGCCGCCGTTCAGCAAAAGCAATTTAACAAGCGTGTTGAGTTCTTTCAGGAAATCATAGAAGAACGGGAAAAATCCGAGAATATTAAGGAAGAGCTTGATAAGCTTCAGGATGAACGTGAAGCCGCCGAACAGGAATTGGAAGAGTTAAAACAAATTCTGGAAGAAGAGGGCGGGGACTACTAATCCCATCCGTTTTACCAAAAAGCTGTCCGTTACCGGGCAGCTTTTTTTATTTATATCGCACTTTTCTTGCCTGCATTTTTTATATCCCCTAAATTACCCCTCTTTTATCAGCAACCATAAAGAAATAACTATGAATAACGATCTTGTACAATTATATAAATCCTTAACCCTTAAGCTTACGGAACTCCGGAGGCATCTTTGACCTGGATAAAAAGGAAAAGGAGCTAAAAGAGCTGGAAGCGCAAACCGCGGCCGACGGATTTTGGGATGACAAAAAAGCGGTAAAGAAAGTTTATGCGGAAATAAATGCCCGCAAGGATTGGATTGAGGCCTGGAACACGGCCAAAGCCTTTGCCGATGACGCCCAGATTTTACTGGAAATGGATGAGGAAGAACCCGACCCCGAGATTGAGAAGGATTTTGAGCAGGCGGTTGCCGGGCTGAAAAAGACCCTCTCCGAGCTTGAGTTTAAGCGCATGCTGGGCGGTGAACATGATAAAAACAACGCCATACTGACCATCCACCCCGGGGCCGGAGGCACGGAAAGCCAGGATTGGGCGGAGATGCTTATGCGCATGTATTTGCGCTATTCGGAGCGCAAGGGCTTTAAAACGGAAATAATGGATTTGCAATCCGGTGACGAGGCGGGCATAAAAAGCGTTACCATCGAAATTCAGGGGAGTTATGCCTATGGCTATCTGAAGGCCGAGGCCGGCGTACACCGTCTGGTAAGGATATCGCCGTTTGATTCGAACAAAAGACGGCATACATCGTTTGCATCGGTGTTTGTGTTGCCCGAAATCGACGAAAATATCGACGTTGAAATCAACCCCGCGGATTTGCGGGTGGATACCTACCGCGCCAGCGGGGCCGGCGGACAGCATGTCAACAAAACGGATTCCGCCATTAGGATCACACACCTGCCCACGGGCATTGTGGTGCAATGTCAGAATGAGCGCTCCCAGCACCAGAACAGAGCCAATGCCATGAAAATTCTGGCGGCCCGGCTTTATCAAAAGCAGCTGGATGAGCAACGTGAAAAATATAAGGAGATGGAAAGTTCGAAAAAGGATATTGCCTGGGGCAGCCAGATTCGCAGCTATGTTTTTCATCCCTACAACATGGTAAAGGACCACCGTACCAATGAGGAAACCAGTAATACACAGGCGGTAATGGACGGCGATATCGACGCCTTTATCAAATCCTTTCTTGTAAATTTTGGAAACAGTTAAGCGGAGAAAACAGTGGAAGATGTTAATCAACTTGTAAAAGTACGTAAGGAAAAATTACAA
Organism: Calditrichia bacterium; assembly: GCA_027006055.1. Lineage (GTDB taxonomy): Bacteria > Calditrichota > Calditrichia > Calditrichales > J004 > J004. Next base: position 15,615 of record JALTKX010000011.1, read on the forward strand.
CAACTGTATGAAGAGGGAATCAACCCTTATCCCTATTCATTTGAGCGCAGCCACCAGTCGGCGGAAGTGGTTTCCCGTTTCGGGGAACTGGAGGGCCGGGAAGTGGCCGTAAGCGGCCGCATTATGGCCGTGCGTAAAATGGGCAAGGCCAGTTTTTGCCATATTCAGGATATGCAGGGACGCATTCAGCTCTATATTGCCCGGGACGCTGTCGGCGTTGAGGTCTATAATATGTTCAAGGGACTGGATATCGGCGATTTTATCGGCGTTCGGGGGACGGTTAAAAAAACGAAGACAGGCGAAGTTTCGGTGTTTGCCGTAAGTCTTGAGCTGCTTTCAAAGTCCATAAGGCCCCTGCCCATCGCCAAGGAAAAAATCGAGGATGGTAAAAAAGTTGTTTATGATCAGTTTGTGGACAAGGAGCTTCGTTACCGGCAACGTTATGTGGACCTGGTGGTAAACCCCGATGTAAAAGAGGCCTTTGTTAAACGATCGAAAATCATTACCGCCATGCGGGATTTTTTAAACAAGCATGATTTTCTGGAAGTGGAAACGCCTGTTTTGCAGCCCATATACGGCGGCGCGGCGGCGCGGCCCTTTAAAACACATCACAATGCCCTGGATATGACGCTTTATCTGCGCATTGCCAACGAGCTTTACCTAAAAAGATTGATTGTGGGCGGTTTTGACAGAGTTTATGAATTTGCCAAGGATTTCCGCAATGAGGGCATAGACCGCTTTCATAACCCGGAATTTACCCAGGTGGAGCTTTATGTGGCCTATAAGGATTACAACTGGATGATGGATTTTGTGGAACGTTTGTTTAACCATATCGCCCTGGAAGTACACGGTTCGGCTAAAATTGAGTATGCCGGCCATGAAATCGACCTGACCCCGCCCTGGCCGCGTTTGCCTATACTGGAGGCCATCAGGCAATATACGGGCAAGGATGTCTCTTCCCTGGATGAAGGAGAGCTGAGAAAAATTGCCGGGGAGTTGAATGTGGAGGTGACCCCGGATATGGGCGCGGGCAAGATTGTGGATGAGATTTTTGGCGAATATGTGGAGCCGAAGCTTATTCAGCCCACCTTTATCATAGACCACCCGGTGGAGATGTCGCCCCTGGCCAAAAAACACCGCTCCAAGCCGGGGCTGGTGGAGCGTTTTGAGCCCATCATCGGTGGCAAGGAGATCGGAAACGCCTTTAGTGAGTTGAATGATCCCATCGATCAGCGCCGGCGTTTTGAAGATCAAATGAGATTGCGGGATCGCGGCGACGAAGAGGCGCAGATTCTGGATGAGGACTTTTTGCGGGCCATTGAATACGGCATGCCGCCGACGGCCGGGCTGGGCATTGGCATCGACCGGCTGGCCATGCTGATGACCAATCAATCCAGCATCCGCGATGTGCTTTTCTTCCCCCACATGCGTCCGGAAAGCAAATAGCCATGTCCATAGAATCTTTTATTGCCAGGCGCTATTTGCGCGCTAAGCGTAAAACGGGGTTTATCTCCATCATCACCTATGTATCCATCGCCGGTATCGCCATCGGGGTTATGGCGCTGATCCTTACCCTTTCGGTGGAAAACGGTTTTGAAAAAGAGGTGCGCACCCGCCTGATCGGCGCCGACGCCCATCTGCGCGTGCGTAAATATTTTACCGAGAATATAGAAAAACCGGACTCGGTGATGAATATCATCCGCAAGAACAAACATGTGCTGGCGGTAACGCCCACCATCTATTCCGAAGGGGTCATTAAGTCCAAAAACAAGCAGCGTCCCACGGCCATAAAGGCCATAGATATCCATACCGCCGATAATGTTACCGAAATTAAAAATAAAATTGTTTACGGCACGCTGGATTTTTCCCCCAGGGTTATAAACGGCCATGAGGTGCCGGGTATTGTTTTGGGTAAGTTTCTGGCCGACGAGCTGTTGGCTTTGAATATCGGGGATATTGTTTCCATCGGATATATGCCGGATCAGGGCGGTTTTTTTGCCCAGCCGCGGGTTATGCAGTTTTATGTGGCCGGTCTGGTGGAATTCGGTTACTACGAATATGACAAGGTGTTCTCCTACATTTCCCTGCGTGACGGCCAGGAACTGTTTAACATGCCGGGGGCAACCTGGCTGGAAATTAAGCTGGACGATTACCGGCGCGCCGCCGAAGTGGGCAAGGAACTGACCGACGAACTGGGCTATCCCTATGTTTCCATGACCTGGTTTGAAATGCACAAGTCGCTTTTTTCCTGGATGGAAATAGAAAAATGGATTGCCATGGTTATTCTAAGCCTGATTATCATGGTGGCGGCCTTCAATATCGTCAGCTCGCTGGTGATGCTGGTGATGGACAAAACCCGGGAGATCGGTATACTGAAGGCCATGGGGGCCACTTCCCGGCAGATTATGCGCATTTTTATGTTCGAGGGCATCTATGTCGGCCTGACCGGTACGGTCATCGGCAGCGCCATCGGCTACCTGATTGCCATTATCCAGATAAAATTCGAAGTGTTTACCCTGCCCTCGGACGTCTATCTTATAAACGCCTTTCCCGTGGAACTGGAGTGGCTCGATTTTGTCTATATCGCCTCCATCGCCATGATACTGAGTCTGTTGTCATCCGTTTACCCGGCCTATAAAGCTTCGCAACTGGAACCGGTGGAGGCCATACGTTATGAGTAAGCATGCCATGTCCGAATATGCCGTAAAAACGGAAAATATATATAAAAGCTATTTTAGCGGCCCGCAACAGGTGGACGTGCTGAAGGGTGTGAACCTGGAGGTGTTGAACGGCGAGGTGGCGGTGATCATGGGTCCATCCGGCGTGGGGAAAAGTACCCTGTTGCATATCGTGGGCATGTTGGACCGCAGCGATAAGGGCCGTTTATGGATACGCGGCCGGGATGTTTCCGAACTGGACAAGGTGGGCATGGCGCGTTTGCGCAATGCCACCATCGGCTTTGTTTTTCAGTTCCATCATCTGTTGCCGGAGTTCTCCGCCCTGGAAAATGTGCTTATTCCCTCTCTGATCCGGGACAGTAAAAATGCCAACGAGGATTATGCGCGGGAGTTGCTTGAGCGGGTTGGCTTAAAAGAGCGCGCCCACCATAAACCGCGCGAGCTTTCCGGAGGAGAGCGCCAGCGCGTGGCCGTGGCCCGCGCCCTGATCAATAAGCCGCAAATTGTGCTGGCCGATGAACCCACCGGCAATCTGGATAAGCAGAGTGGCGAGTCCCTCTATCATCTGTTACTGGAGCTGAACAGGGAGTTGGGTCAGACGCTTTTGATTGTAACCCATAACGAACATATGGCGGACAACGCGCACAGGCTGATACTCATGGATGACGGTAATATCGCCGATCAAAAGGTCATCGCGCGCCGATCGTGAAATGAGTATTTCCTTTGAACCCCTTGACATTACCTATCTGAAAGGTATTGGCCCCAAAAGGGCGGCGGTGTTGCAAAAACACGGCCTGGATGACCTCAGCGCCCTGCTTCACTTTTTTCCCCGGCGCTATATCGACCGGCGTGACATCACCCGCATGGATGAGCTGCGGGAAAATCAGGAAGCGACGGTAATCGGCAAGGTGGAGTCGGCAGGCATCCGCCGCGCGCGGAAACCCTATTTCTGCATTAGCCTAAGCGACGGACACGGCGTTATCGAGGCGGTTTGGTTTAATTCGCTGAATTTTTTCAAAAACCTCTTCTCCATCGGAGAATGGGTGTCGCTTTCGGGCAAGGTGACCTTTTTCCGGGGCTATTCCATGTCCCACCCGGACTATGACCGCCTGGGCGAGCTGGATATGGATGCCGTGCAAAAAACGGGCGTTATCATTCCCCTCTATCCGGGAACCGACGCCTTTAAAAAAGCGGGCATCAATACCCACACCTTTCGCCGGGTCTTTAAGCAGATTTTCGATAAAAAACTGGTACGCTTTGAAGAACATCTGCCGGAGGAAATCACCGGCCATTACGGCTTTCCCGATCTGGAAATGACATACAGGAACATGCATGTTCCCGATGATCCCCAACTGTTGGACGCCGCGCGCGGCCGCTTTATTTATGAAGAGTTCTTTTTTTTACAGATACTGTTTGCCCTGCATAAAAAACATGCGGGAGAAAAGCCCGCCGGGATGGCCATGCGCGGGGGCAGCCCTAAGCTGAAGGCCCTTTACCGGGCGCTGCCCTTTGAGCTGACCGGCGCGCAAAAACGGGTGATACGTGAAATTCATGATGATATGCACAGCGAAAAGCCGATGAACCGCCTTTTGCAGGGCGACGTGGGCGCGGGTAAAACACTGGTGGCGCTGATGGCGGCGCTTATTGCCATCGACAATGGCTTTCAGGTGGCCATGATGGCGCCGACGGAAATTCTGGCCGAGCAGCATTATCTGACCGTAAAGCGTCTGCTTGAGCCTTACGGGGTAGAGGTGCGGCTTTTGGTTGGCGGACAATCGGTGCGCCTGCGCCGGGAAATTTTGGCGCGCATCCAAACGGATGAGCCCCTGTTTGTGGTGGGCACGCATGCCGTGGCCCAGGAAAAGGTCAGTTTCAGCCGCCTGGGGCTGGTGATTATCGACGAACAGCATCGCTTTGGCGTTATGCAGCGCGGAGCGCTGATGTATAAGGGGCACGAGGTGGACACGCTGGTCATGACCGCCACGCCGATCCCCCGCACCCTGGCCATGACGGCCTACGGCTCCCTGGATGTTTCCGTAATGGATGAGCTGCCAAAAAGCCGCAAGCCCATACGCACGGTTTGGCGTTACGACAATCAGGCCGGGAAAATGTACCAATTCATCCTGGAGCGTGTGCGCGCGGGGGAACAGGCCTATATCGTTTATCCCCTGGTGGAAGAGAGTGAGAAGATGGATTTAAGGGCGGCCGCGGAAGCCTATGAACAACTGAAGACCGGGCCCCTGCGCGGCGTCCGCGTGGGACTGCTGCACGGGCGGATGAAAAGCGTGGAGAAAGAACAGGTGATGAAAGCCTTTACGGCGGGGGAACTGGATGTGTTGGTGGCCACTACCGTTATCGAGGTGGGGGTGGATGTGCCCCGGGCGACGATAATCGTTATTGAGCACGCCGAACGTTTTGGCCTGGCCCAGTTGCACCAGTTGCGCGGCAGGGTGGGGCGCGGCGGCCTGCAATCCTATTGTATTTTAAAAACGCCCTACAATATCGGTGAAACGGCCCGGGAGCGCATACGCATTATGACGGAAAGCAACGACGGCTTTTTGATCGCCGAGAAAGACCTGGAACTGCGCGGCTGGGGCGATTTTTTCGGTACGCGGCAAAGTGGCATGCCGGCCTTTAACGTGGCCAACCCCATCCGCGACAGGGAAGTGCTGGAAAAGGCCCGCCACGACGCTTTTCAGCTTGTGGAAAAAGACCCGCATCTGCGGTTGCCGGAACATAAGGCCCTAAGAAAAAAAGTAGCGGCGGAATATAAGAAAAAGATAAAAATATTTAACATTAGCTGATGGATACACCGTGGCAACCATAACCATTGTGATCCCCCATTATAACGGGATCGACATACTGAAAGATTGTCTGGACGCGCTGTACGCAAACGATTACACGGATTTTGAAACCCTGTTGATCGATAACGGCTCCACTGACGGCAGCCCGCGTTTTGTGCGCGAAAACTACCCCCGGGTACGGTTAATAGAAAACAGGGAGAACAAAGGATATGCCGGCGCCTGTAACCAGGGGATTGAACTGGCGGAGTCTCCGCTGGTTTTACTGCTGAATAACGATACGGTTATGCCGGAAAATTTTCTGGGCGAGATGCACCGCTCCATTATGGCGGACAAGCGTATCGCTGCCGTTCAGCCCAAAATAATTTCCATACAGGATCACGACTATTTTGACTATTCCGGCGGAGCGGGCGGGGAGATGGACTGGTTCGGTTACCCTTTTGCCCGCGGGCGCATCTTCGATACCGTGGAAAAAGACCGGCAGCAGTATGACGGCATGCAAACAGAGGTTTTCTGGACTTCGGGATGCGCCCTTTTGCTGCGTAAATCCGTGGCCCGGGAGATCGGCCTTTTGGATGAGGACTTTTTTGCCCATCAGGAAGAAATAGACTGGAACTGGCGGGCTCAACTGGCCGGTTACCGTAACGAGGTGTGTTACTCTACCTACATCTACCACTATTCCGGGTACACCCTGCGCAGCGACAATCAGCGCAAGATGTATCTCAATCACCGGAATAACCTGATCATGATGCTGAAAAATTATGCCCTGCGTTCCCTGATTTTATTTTTCCCCGTTCGGGTATTGTTCGAAATGGCAACCGTGTTGGCCGATGTGCTGATGTGGGACGGGAAACGTTCCCGCGCGGTATTGGACGCCCTGTTGTTTGTTTTTACCCATCCCCGCTTTATCTGGCGGAAAAGACGCCGGGTGCAAAAAGGGCGCAAGGTCAGCGACAGCGCCATTATCCGCAATATGTATCCCGGCAGCGTGGTTATAGATCATTTTGTGCGAAAAATGATGCCTTTTCATTGTATCAGGAGTTTTCGCGGGGCAAAAAAAAGAAACGGTTGAGGATAAAACACAATGTGTGGGCCGGAAATATTCCGTTTTTCCGTGCGGATTTTTGGTAAAACCACGGAACCGTTTTTCGCTTGATATGGTTTCATGGATTTGCTACTTTCGATGCTTGCTTACTTTTAAACGCTAACAGGGAATAATACCTTTATGAACTGGATTAAAACAAACCGAATCGTAGCGGGCCTGATCCTGCTTTTTACGCTGGTCATTTACACCATGACCGTGGCGCCCACCGTCTCCTTTTGGGATTGCGGAGAGTTTATCGCCACCGCTTTTCGCATGGCCGTGCCGCATCCTCCGGGCTCGCCTCTCTTTTTGTTGGTTGGGAGGGTGTTCAGCATGCTGCCCATTCCCGGCGACGTCGCTTTCAGGGTCAATATGATCTCCGTTATTTCCAGCGCCTTTACCATTATGTTCCTTTATCTTTCCATAGTGCAGTTAATGCGGGAGTGGAAAGGCGGCAGGCTGGAATCGGCCGAGGACTGGCAAACGGCTATCTTTTCCGGCGTAATCGGTTCGCTGACCTTTGCCTTTACCCACAGTTTCTGGTTCAATTCTTCCGAGGCGGAGGTTTATGCCGCGTCCATGTTGTTTACCGCCCTGCTGGTCTGGCTCTCCCTGGTTTGGGCGGAGAAGTCCGAGGAAGAAAATAACGAAAAATATCTGTTGATGATCGCCTATCTGGTGGGGCTGGCCATTTCCGTGCATTTGCTGAACGTGCTGGCCATTCCCTTTGTGGCCATGGTTTACTTTTATAAGCGTTATGAGTTCACGCCCCGCAACTTTATCATTATGACCCTGGTTACCGTGGTGATCATGGCCGTGGTTTATCCCGGCGTGGTCAAGTATCTTCCCCTGGTGGCCCGGGGCGGTTTCTTTTGGCTTTATATCGTTTTTGCCGCCGTTCTGGCCGGCGCCTATTACGCCGTTACCCAAAAGAAGCATTTACTCAGCTTTGTCATGCTCTCGCTTACCCTGATTATGATCGGCTATTCCAGCTATGCCATGATTGTTATCCGCTCCAGCCTGAACCCCAATATCGATGAAAACAATCCCGAGACAGCCGAAAAATTCCTGAGTTATATCAATCGCGAGCAATATGGTGAAAGCAGTCCCTTTAACCGTACCGCGATATGGAAATCCTCGCCCAATGGTAAGCGTTACGCCAGCGTGGGTGAGTTTTTCTGGAAATATCAGGTTAACAAGATGTACAACCGCTATTTTCTGTGGCAATTTGTGGGCATGGACCCGGTAAGCGGCAGGTGGAACTGGCAGTTCCTGGCCCTGCCCCTGTTGATTGGACTGATCGGCATGATTTATCATTTCCGGGGGGATCCGAAACACGCCCTGGCCGTACTGGCGCTATTCTTTGCCACGGGTCTGGCCATCATCCTGTATCTCAACCAGCCCGATCCGCAACCGAGGGAACGGGACTACAGTTACGTGGGCAGCTTTTTTGCCTTTAGTATTTGGGTGGGAATGGGCTTTGCCGGCATTATGGAAATGATCAGGGAGATGCTCCGGGGCAAAGTTCAAAAACTGGGTTCCGGCATTATGCTGGGAACGTTTGTCCTTTTGATGCTGGCCTCGCCCCTGCAAATGCTGGCCAAAAACTTTAAGTCGCACAATCGCACCGGCAATTATGTGGCCGCGGACTATTCCTACAATATGCTGATGTCCTGCGAGCCCAACGCCCTGCTTTTTACCAACGGCGATAACGACACCTTTCCTTTGTGGTACTTGCAGGAGGTGGAAGGCGTGCGCACGGATGTGCGTATCGTTAATCTGAGCTTGCTGAATACCGACTGGTATATAGAGCAGTTGCGCGATCTGGAGCCGCGCGTGCCTATGAAGATGAGCGACGATATGCTAAAGAATTTGAGCCTGATGCCCTGGAAAACCCAGGAAGTGACCCTTAAGGTGCCGCCCCGCGTGGCGGACAGCACGCTAAAGGAATACAAGGCCGCCTTCCGCCGCGTGGCCATCGATCCTCCCAGGGAGATCAAGTTTAAGGTTCAGCCCACCTTTACCAGCGGCCCTTACAAATTTCTGCGTGTTCAGGACTATATGATTCTGAACATTCTGACGGCCAACCGCTGGAAAAAACCGGTTTATTTCGCCACGACCGTTCCCCGGGAAAATATGGTGGGCGGGCTTTCCGAATATATGCGCATGGAAGGTTTGGTGTTGAAGGTGGTGCCTTTTAAGGATTGGGCCATAGACCCGCAAAGGATTGAGCGTAACCTGATGCAGGCCTACCGCTACCGCTTTCAGGACCCGGACGTCTATTACAATCCCAGCATCATAAGCCTGTTGCAGAACTACCGCACGGCTTTTATCCAACTGGCGGAGTACTACGCCCGGATGGAGCGCAACAAGGAAAAGATGGCCAGGGTACTCAACTATATGGATGAACAGATCCCGCCGGAGACCGTACCCTGGGGACGTTCCCTGTTGTTGGATTACCGGGACGCCTTTAAGGTGATGCTGGACTCCAGTTATGTGGATACGGTTCTGGCCCGCAACGATAAGCCCCGTAAGATTATGAGCATAGCCCGGGTATTGCTGATGAACGTTCAGGAACCCGCCCTGGCCGCGCGCCTGGCGGAAAAGGCCTATGAGGCCAATCCGAACAGCGCGGAAATCGTGGGCTTATTGGTAAACGCCTATGAGTTCTCCAATCAACTGGGCAAGGCCATCAGCGCCCTGGATAAGTGGCTGGAAACCCACCCCGACGATCGGGCCGCGCTGCAAATGAAACGCCAACTGGAATTGCGGCAAAAGAACTAAGGGATGCGTCTACTCAAAAATCTCCTTAAGGTGGGGATTTCTCTGGGGTTGTTCAGCTATCTGGTATGGATATCCGACCCACAACAGGTGTTACGGGTTTTGGGCAATGTGTACAACGAACACAGATTACCGTATGTTTTCTATGCTCTGATGACCGGTTTTGTCAGCGTCTGGTTTTTGGCCTGGCGCTGGCAGATTGTCCTCAATGCTTTTCAGCAGCCCTATAACATCGGCCGTCTTTATGGTATTTATCTCATCGGTATGTTTTTTAACAACTTCCTGCCTACCAGTATCGGCGGTGATATTGTGCGTATTTACCGTGTGGCGGAAGAGTCCGATGACCGCACCCTGGCTTTTTCATCCGTGATCATAGAGCGCCTGCTGGGTATCGCGGCTACATTGTTTCTTTCCATCCTGGCCCTGTTCTATGTAAGCCGTTTTTACAGGGACAGCCGTTTAATGATAATGGCCAGCGTCCTTTTTGTGGCTATTATCGGCTTCTTTTTGCTGATGTTCCGGGAAAAGCCCTTCACCTTTCTCTTACGCCTTTTCGATCGCTTTACCCTGCTGCGCATCGGCGAGCGTTTTAATAAAATGATCGGCGCCATTCACATGCTCAAGGACCGGCGCGGGGTGCTTTTGTCCGTTTTTATCCTTTCCGTTTTTTCTCAGGCCGCTATTGTGTTCATGAACTATTTTCTGGCCCGGGCCTTTCAACTTCAGGTAGGCCTGATCTATCTTTTTCTGGTTGTGCCGGTTACCTTTCTTTTAACCATGCTGCCCTCCATCAATGGCGTCGGTTTCAGGGACGGAGGATTTATTTTCTTCCTTAGCAAGGTAGGTGTTGCAAATGCGGGAGCGATTTCTCTATCTTTTATGAACGTAATCATTCCCATGTTTATATCTGTTTTCGGCGGGTTTCTGTTCATGATCCAACGGAAAAAATCCAAACAAAAGGAGATAGAAGCCATTGAAGAAAGTTTATAAAACCCTGACTGGGCTGCTCCTTTTGTCGGGCGCCCTGTTGTGGCAATGCAATGTGGATTTCCGTCCCGAAAGCATGGGCCTGCAACATCGTGTTTTTGTTTTTGCCGATTCCCTTTTATGGGAGCAGGTAGGGCAGGAGGTAGAGCTATATTTTAATGACTTTGTGGCCACGCCCAAGGCCGAGCGCAGCTTTATCGTCAACTGGAAGCCCCTGCGCGAGTTGAATGACTACAAGATGCGCATGAACATATTCTTTTTGGGGACAACCCGCCCCGGCTCCGAGGTGAATGACTATCTGCTAAAAATTGTGCCCCCGGAATTTATAAAAAACGTCAACGACGACAGGAACTTCTACTTTTTTAAGGATGATCTTTTCGCCCGTCATCAACTGAGCCTGTTTATGATAGCCCGGGACGTGCCCACCTTTAAAACACAATTCGACCGTTTAAAAAAGCAGATGCTGGAAGGCTTCCGTAAAAGATACTACGCCCGGCTGGAAAAAAGTATGTTTGACAAGGCCGAGCAGTTCGAGGTGGAAGATATTCTGGCGGAAAGCTTTGGCTACCGCATCCGTGTACAACATGATTATTTTCTGGCCACCAGCGATCCCGAAACGCAATATATATGGCTGCGCAGGGTTTCACCGGACCGTTCCGTTTCCATCTGGAGGGCGGACAGCCTGCCCGCCAATCCGGGACGGATGGATTTTATCCGCGAGCGTGATCGCATGGCCAAAAAATATTACAGCGGCGATACCGTGGTCACGGAAAACGTAAAATTGGACAGCGTGGAGTTTGCCGGAGGCCCGGCCATAAAGATCACCGGCTCCTGGGTTAATGCCGGCCTGCTGGTAGGCGGCCCCTTCCGCACCTATTTCTTTAAAAAGGAAGGACGCGGCCCGTACTATGCCCTGGATATCTCCGTAATGGCGCCCAATAAAAAGAAAACGCCCTTTCTGGATCAGCTGGAAGTGATTGCGCGTTCTTTTTCCTTTGCCCCCGTGGGCGGGGAAAAAAAGTAGGCGGCGCGGGCTGGCTGAAGGGAAGAGAAAAACACCAACCAACCGGGAAAACTATGCAAAAAATAGCGATATTACTTGGCAGCAAAAGCGATCTGCCCTTTGTGCAGGCCGCGGAGGATTACCTGAATTACTTTAATCTGGACTATGAAGTGATTATCAGTTCGGCCCACCGCAATCCGGAAAAGGTAAGCGCCTTTTGCCGCGAGGCGCGGGAGCGGGGTTATGGCGCCATTATCGCCGGGGCGGGCATGGCCGCTCATCTGGCGGGGGCGGTGGCCGCCCATACCACTCTGCCCGTGCTGGGGGTGCCCCTGCCCGGAGGCGTAATGGACGGGGTGGATGCGTTGTTGTCTACCGTGCAGATGCCCGCGGGCATACCGGTGGCCACCTTTGCCGTGGGCAAGGCGGGTATGCGCAATGCCGTTGTGTTCGCGGCCCGGCTTTTTAGCGTTAATGACAAATCCCTGGCCGCCCGGCTGGAAGAATTCCGGCAAAGCGGAAGTAAGCTCGCTTAAGATTGCGGGAAAAGGTACTATTTGCTAAATTTCCATTCTCTGCAAATTCCAAATGGATGATGGATGAATAAACTTGTGGTTTTCGGCTCGAACGGTCTTTTAGGTCAAAGCATTGTAGAGCGTTTCAGAAATAGATATGATTTATACGCGGCCAGTCGCGGCGAGGTGAATAAAAGCAGCATTGACGCGGATCGCTATGCGCGGGTGGATATGACCAACCGGGCGCAAATGAAGGACTATCTGAGTGAG
>JALTKX010000012.1 GCA_027006055.1 Calditrichia bacterium
GGCGTCGCGGTTGGCGCGTAAAAAAGCGGGATCATTCTGTCCGGCGTCAAAACGGACGCTGTCGCTGTCCTCCCGGCGTGAGCCCTTGACCAACCGGTCCCACAACATCCAGCGCGCCACCTGGGCCCATCCATGTTTTTCATACCCCGGCCAGGGGTTGACAAAGCGGCCATCCCCATGATGAGCGGGACGTTTCTGTTGCGCCATAAGCACTCCCGGTATGATAATAAGCATTAAGAAAAAGATGCGGGCCATGATTTTCCCTGTCTGTTAGATTAAGGGTACTGTACGCCTTGAGTATAGGAAAAGTTGCGACCGGGGTAATTACCTTCACTTTTTATAAATTTTTCTAAACCACGAACCGGGCGCATTGCGAGGGCATTCACCTTTTCCTCGATGCGTTCTTTCCGCTCATTTTTGACGAAAACCAGAAACAGCCCTTTTTTGACTTTTGAGAAATATTCTTAGCCGCCCCGGCCGTAGCGGTTTTAGGTTTAATTGTCTGAAAAAATGATTTTAAGGAAATAACTAAAACGGATAAGATTTATTCCCGGGAGGAGGTATGGAAAACAGAGCGTAAACCCGGAAAAGGCTTGCTCCGGATCCGCTTAAACAATGCGGAAATTATCCACCAGCACACAGCGGCGCAGGCGCACAAAGGAGCGGGCCGAGGTAACGCCCTCGCCCGTGGGGGTGGTGATGGTCATGCTGGTCCAGCCTTCGCCGCCAAAACCCAGCCCGGCGTAACAGGGACCGTTTTTAACAAAAATACTGCAATTGATTTCATTGGCCATGCGATCGAGATTATCCAGGTTGCGGCTGTACATGATGGCGGTGTGGCGGTTGCCTTTTTCCAGCTCCACCGCCGTGTCGATGGCGGTATCGGCGTCGGGCACGCGGATAAACGGCAGAATGGGCATCATCAGTTCCGTGGTGGCAAAGGGATGATCCTTTTCCGTTTCCACAAAAAGCAGCCGGGTTTCCTCGGGCAGTTTCAAACCGATTTCCCGGGCAATCAGGGCGGCGTCGCGGCCCACCCATTTGCGGTTAACCACCTTTTTACCGTTTTCCCTTTCCACCAGCACCACTCCGGCCAGTTGTTCGGCCTGGGCGGCGGTCAGCTCATGGGCGCCGTTTTTAATCATTTCCGCCTTCAACGCGTCGGCAATGCTCTCCACGGCGATGATCTCTTTTTCACAGGTACACATGATATTGTTGTCAAAGGAGGCGCCGTCCACAATGCCTTTCCCGGCGCGTACCAGATCGGCGGTCTCATCCACCAGCACCGGCGGGTTGCCCGGTCCGGCGGCCATCAGCCTTTTGTTGGTCACCTTGCGCGCCGCTTCCACCACGGCGTCGCCGCCGGTAACCACCAGCAGATCGATACCCGGCCAGGTGAACAATTGTTGCGCCGCCTCGATGGAGGGCTCGGCAACGGTGGTCAGCAGAGCCTCCGGCCCGCCGGCGGCCATGATGGCTTCATTAAGGATGGTGATGGCCCTTTGAGATACCTTTTTGGCCGAAGGATGCACGGCAAATACCACCGCGTTTCCGGCGGCTATCATGCTGATGCCGTTATTGATGATGGTCGCGCCCGGATTGGTGGAGGGGGTCACCGAGGCGATGACACCCCAGGCGGCCTGCTCGATCAGCGTCAGGCCGTGATCCCCGGAAAGGGCCAGCGGCTGCAGGTCTTCCACGCCGGGGGTTTTTTGCGCCTGAATGATCTTTTTCTGGATTTTGTTTTCCACCCGTCCCATGCCGGTCTCTTCCACGGCCAGGCGGGCCAGCTCCGGGGCGTGTTTAATGGCCGCCGCGCGCATGGCCTCGATGACCTTGCGACGGAGTTCCAGGGTGCGGATAGCCTTTTGCGAAGCTTTGGCCGCGGTATAGGCCTCTTCCAGCGTGGCGTATATACCGGCGGGCAGATCCCGCTTTTTGCGGCCGTCCGGCCCGGTTTGCCCCAGGCGGGAAATTACCTGTTTTACCAGCGTATCCAGTTGTTGATCATTCAAACTCATTTAGCCTACTTCTTGCCGCTTTTCGCTTTAATGGGGAAAATGCCTTCCAGATCGCCATGAGGACGGGGGATGACATGCACGGCCACCAATTCGCCCACACGCTCGGCGGCCGCCGCGCCGGCGTCGGTTGCCGCCTTGCAGGCCGCCACATCACCGCGCACCATGGCCGTAACATAACCGGCGCCGATCTGTTGATAACCGACCAATTGCACCCGCGCGGCCTTGACCATCGCGTCCGAGGCTTCGATAAGACCCACCAGGCCTTTTGTTTCTATCATGCCTAAAGCTTCCATTCGGAACTCCTGATAAATATTTCTGATTTCTTTTTTAAATCGCCTGTGCGGCTGTTCTTCTTAATCTATGGTACCTTCCATCTTGATCGGATAGAGGTCTTCCAGCTCGCCGTGGGGGCGGGGAATCACATGTACCGCCACCAGCTCACCCACGCGCTCGGCCGCGGCCGCTCCGGCGTCGGTTGCCGCCTTGCAGGCCGCCACATCGCCGCGCACAATGGCCGTAACATAACCGGCGCCGATCTGCTTATAGCCGACCAGTTTAACACGGGCCGCCTTAACCATGGCGTCGGAGGCTTCGATAAGCGCAACGAGTCCCTTGGTTTCAATCATTCCTAATGCTTCCATTCGTTTCTCCTCATTCGGTGAAATTGTCATTCTGTTTAATCCAGGCGGCCAACAGCGCCTGCTGGGCAATCTGTTCGGGGCCCGCGCTTACGGCCATGTAATGCAAGGCTTCCCGGGCGCCGGTAATCATGGGGCCAATGGAAAACCAGGCCCCGAGATGTTCGCTTATCTTTTGGGCAAGATTACCGGAATCCAATGTAGGGAAAATAAATACATTCGCCTTACCTTTCAAGCGCGCTTGCGGGGCTTTTTTTTCGGCCACCGTTTTTTCCAGAGCGGCGTCCACCTGAAAGGGGCCGTCGCAATAGACCTCTTCGTATAGGCGGTGGGTGCGTTCCACCGCCCGGGCCACCTTGTCCACCTTTTCATGGCGGGCGCTGCCCATGGTGGCAAAGGATAAAAAAGCCACCCGGGCCATCATTCCCGTCAGGGCTTTATACAAACGGGCCCCGTGCCGCGCCTGTTCGGAAAGCTGCTCCGCCGTCGGACGGATGTTCAGGCTGCAATCGCTGAAAAGCATCGGCGCCCCGCCACCGGGCGGGATCATCAGATACCAGGAAAAAAGGCGCGCGTAACCCGTTTTTGGGCTCCACAAAGGCAGCAGACTTTTGGCGAAACGGGCCATGGGAAAATCGATTCCGGCCAAAGCCACATCGGCCTCGCCGCTCCACAGGCGGGCCCACAGGCCGTGCAGCGGTTCCTTTAAAAAGTATTCCCTTTCCTCCCGGGAGCGCTCCATAAACCGGCGGTTTCCGGACAGTTGCCGGGACAACTCCCGTCTTAAATCCGGATTGTTCGGATTTTCAATGGTCAGGCCGCGGCTGGGGATATCTGCCTTTCCGGCCATATCCCGTATGGTAAAAGGACCGCCGAGCAGTACCGGCCGGGCCAGGGCCGCATCTTGCAACATACGGGCCGCGCGGATCACGGCGGGGTTCTCCCCCGGATACAACAGTACCCGGGGCGGGTGTGCCCGGCAATGGTCATACACGCGGGCCGGCAGCAGTCTCTTCACTGTTGACGCAACACCTCTTTTAAAACTTCCTCGATACGGGCCCGGCTGTACTTGCTGGAGGGCAGTTGCTCCAAAACCTTTTCCACCACCCGTTTCATATCGCCGTGACTCAGTCCGGCCGGGGCAGAAATATCCACCAGTTCCACCTGCAACTCCCTGGCCACGGTTTGGGCCTGGGGGGTCAACAGGGTGTTGCCACCGTCATATTCCAGGCGGAAACGGCCGGCGTTCCGTGCTTCGCGTATCTGTTGTTCGCTAATCAGTTTTTTCATGCCTTGTCGCTTTTTATACGTTTTTGGATTTCCCGGGTCAGCGCCGTGTATTCCAGCGCCCCCCGTGCCGCGGGGGTTTTGTAAATGATCGGCTTTTGGGCGTTGTAAGCCTCCACCAGCTTGCTGTTTACGCCGATGGCCGTTTTAAACATCAGCGGGCCGTGGGTATCGTGCAAAAGCTGTAAAACATCGCGGGCCACGCGTGTGCGACGGTCGAACTGGGTGCCGAAAATCCCCAGTATCTTCAAACCGGGATTGAGGTGACGACGCACCTTGTCCACCGTTTTCAGGGTAAGTTGCAAGCCGTTCAGGGCCAGGTACTGGGTCTGAACCGGGATCAGCACATAGTCGGCCAGGGCCAGGGCGTTAAAGGCCAGCGAGCCCATGTTGGGCGGCGCGTCAAACAGGATAAAGTCATAGCGCGCCGGCAGGTGATCCCGCTCCAAAAAGAAACCGCCGTTCTGTTCCTGGGCCAGTTCGTCATAAAAATCGCTCAGGGCCGGTTCGGAGGGCAGGCAGTCCAGCTTGCGGAAAGCGGTTTGCTGAATGTATTCGTCGCTGGCCGGCGCGTCGTCTATGATAAAATCGCAAAGCGTTTTAAAACGGCCGTTGTTTTTATCCAGGCCCAGATGCATGGAGGCGCTGGCCGCCGGATCGAGATCGATCAGCAGCGTATTTTTGCCCTTACGGGCCAGCACACCGGCGATATTTACCACACTGGTGGTTTTTCCCACGCCGCCTTTGTTGTTGAGTATGACAATACTTATCATGGCTTACAGGGGAAAATAAAGGTTTTTGACTTTTTCTATGCGACCTTGATCCAGTAAATTTTTAAGTACAACGCGCAGCACCTTTTTATCCAGGCCGCTGGCGGCGCTCAGTTCCTCGGGCGTCATGCCCCGCGCGGCTTTTTGTAACAGTTGAAGAACGGGAGCGCTTTTATCGTCCGTTGCTGTTTCCCCGGATTTGGGCGTGGCGTCCGCTTTGCGCGGGGCCTTTTGCTTGCGGCTGCCCGCGGACGGGCGCCTGACCGGGACGCCCCCTTGCTTTGCGGAAGGTTTGGGGGGCTCCGCGATGCCCAACCACTGTTCCGTATCTTCAAAAGGACGGGCAATCACATGGGCGCTTACCAGTTGACCCAGACGTTCCGCCGCCGCCGCGCCGGCGTCCACCGCCGCCTGCACCGCGCCCAGTTCGCCCTCCACCATCACGGTGACCAGGGCCGAGCCGATTTCCCGCCGCCGGGTAAGCGAAACCCGCGCCGCTTTCAACATGGCGTCGGCCGCCTCCAGGCTGCCGGTTAGTCCCTTTGTTTCTATAAAGCCAATGGATGACACCTTGTGTACCCCGATTCGATCTTAAATTTGTAAGCTCGTAAAGATAACAGTTTTTTTATTAAATTAAAAGAAAGAGTTGTGCGCGCCCGGATCGACCCTCCCCGGTTTATTCCGTGGCGGGAAATGTTTTGATTCCTGCCCTTTTTTGTATAAACTTCCCCCGGTTGTTTTCTAATATCTTGTCTGGCATACTCGAGGATAACAATGTTTAAAAATCGTACATGGATACGCATGGTTCTTTACCTGGGGGCGGTCGTTTATCTGCTTGTAAATTATGCCCTGCCCTGGTTTGAAGGAAGAAAAGCGACGGAGGAAGTTTCGAAGATGTATCTGGAGTTACAAAAGGACGGTCTGCCCTGGCAGGTCACCGATCACAGCACGGCGGGCAACCCCATTTATCAACTGGTCCTGGGCGACAGCGGCGCAACCACCACCCTGCTTTTCGGCGGCTTTCACGGCGATGAGCCGGGCGGGGTAGACCTGGTCATCCGCCTGGCCCGCTATCTTTATGCCCATCCCGGAGAGCTGAAAAACCGTGTGGTTATCGTGCCCGTGCTTAACCCGGACGCCCTGCTGGCCGGAACGCGGGTGAATGCCAATAAGGTGGATATCAACCGTAATTTTCCCACAAAAGACTGGACCCCGGCCTACAAAAAAGAACGCTACTTTCCGGGACGCGAACCGGCTTCTGAAAAGGAGACGGCCATCGCCATGCAGATGATCGACCAGATACAACCCGACCGTATTATCTCCATCCATGCCGATCTGCATATCATCAACTACAACGGTCCCTCGCGGGAGCTGGCCCTGCGCATGGCTCAATTCAATCATTACGATATCGATGACGATATCGGCTATCCCACTCCCGGCTCCTTTGGCACCTATGCCGGCAATGAGCTGGGTATTCCCACCATCACCCTGGAGTTGCCGGCCTACAATCCCGAAGAGGCCTGGAAAAATAACCGGCAGGCTCTGATCGCAGCCTTCAACATGTAGCCAACCGGGCGCTTGGCTCGGAAGCGGCGCATCGGATAAGTGGCGCGGGCGATTGCTTCATGATTGCGCTTTGCTCCGTCACTTGCAATGACGGGGGCCTACCTGCTGTGGCGTATCCAGTAGATGATCTCCGACCAGCTCGGTTTTTTGCCCATCATCAGCGTGGTGACGCGGAACAGGCGTCCCGAAATCCAGATAATAACCGCGATGGAAACCAGCATTATGACCGTGGTGATCAGGATATCCGTGGTTAGCGGCTGTCCGCTGAGGGGAATGCGCAGGATCATGAACGAGGGGGTTAGGAAGGGGATATAGCTGAGCAGACGAATCCAGAAAGAGTTGGGGTTGATAACCACCAGCAGCGAAAGCAGCACGGGGAAAATAGCCACGATGCGCAACAATTGATTGACCTGCTGGGCGTCGTATTCATTGGAAAAGATGGAGCTGAACATGATGAAGATGGCTCCGAAAAAGAGATAGCCCAGGCTGAAGTAAAGCAAAAAGTAGAGCGCGTTTTCAAAGGTCAGATAACTGAGATTGCCGCCGGAGATAATTCCCCCGGAGTTGAGCAGAAAGGTGATAAAAAGCCAGATCAGCACCTGGGTGAGCCCCACGGTTCCCAGACCCAGAATTTTACCGCCCATGATTTCCCCCGGGCGGGCATAGGAAAGCAGCACCTCCAGAATACGGTTGGCTTTTTCCATCATCATGCCGCTGAACAGATAACCGCCGGAGGTGAAAATGGCGATGAAAAGCAGAAACACGCCGATGAGCGGGCCGTAAAACTGGGCGTAGATATTCCACGACTCCTCTTCACTGCCGCGAATCTTATATTTATCCAGATGGATGGGGCGCATCAGCTCGCGCACCTTGCGCGTGCCCAGGTTCAACTCCTGCAGGCGGCTGCGGATAATCAGGTTTTGCAGTGTTTTCTCCAGCCGCTCGGAGTCCAGCAGGTCGGCCGTGCTGCGGGTGTGGTATTCGATGCGGCCGGTTTTTATAAAGTCGCCGGGAAAAAGCAGATAGGCGCTAAGCACATTGTTGATGATCATCGAGTCGGCCACCACGCGTGCCTCGCGGGCATAAAGGCTGTCCATGGCCGTGCGGTAGCGTTGCAATTCCATGCCCACCAGTTCCTTTTCCTCGCGTACTTTTCTCAGCCGTTCATAGGAGCGGTTCAGGGAAAACTGACGGTTGGGCGTCGCCTTTTGTGTAAAGTAGGCGGTGCGCTCCTGCTTAATGCGGTTGTGCAGACGGTTAAGGGAATCATACTGCGCCTCAATATCCTTCAGCTCGCCTCGGAGTTCGCGATAGGCCGGAGCGTTTTGGATGGATATGGTATAGATGCCGTATTGCGAAAGCTTATTTTCCAGCTTATAGCTGCGGTTCAGGGCGTTGGATAGTTTGTTGGCAATTTCCTTTTCCGGCGAAAGGTCTATCACGCCGATCAGCTTGACCGAGGCGTCCGGCTGATGGGTGGTAAAATAGAGCGGCAGCAGAAAGAGCATGGTAAAAATCAACGGCGAAACAAAGGTATTGAACAGATAGGAACGTGTCCGCACGCGGTTGCGGAACTCCCAGCGGGCAATACGCAGCATATTACGCATGGGGTTCCTCCGTTTCCCGCTGAATGAGACGGATAAAGATATCATGCAGGGAGGGTTCGAATACCTGAAAATGGCGCACCAGATGCTTGGCGCTGATCACCCGAAGCAGATCACCGGAATCGAGACCGGGGGCGAGGCGGAACTTGATGCCGTTGCTGCCCGCTTCCAGCACATCCACCTTGTCCATCATTTGCAGGGTTTCCAGGGCATGATCCGCCTCCAGCAGATAGG
>JALTKX010000013.1 GCA_027006055.1 Calditrichia bacterium
AGCCCTTGACGATATCGGCCACAAAGGGGCCGGAAACGCGGGAATCGCGGCCGACGATCACCGTGCCGCCCTCAAGCCAGGAGCCGAAGGCCAGCGTATATTTTGAAATTACCTGCGGCGTGAGCGTACTGCCCACCTCGCCGCGAATACCGGAAACCGAAACCATGAGTCGAGACACAAGACCTCCCATACAATTTTAATGCGTTTGTCATTGATAAACACGGCGGTTTGTCTGCCCTTTTGCCGTGAGGGTGAAAAATAACAAAAAAGTTGCAAACCGGTTGTGATAATTATTCCGCGACGGTTTTATCGCACGGATACCACCGCGTGGATTAGTGAAATCGTAGCAAAGAGGGCGGACTTGAATCTTTTTCCCGGCCTTTTTTCGATAAAACGTGAATGTTTTGTGAATGTTGAGCTTTAGTCTGCATTAAATCATTAGCGGAAAAACCAATATGAAAAAACGCTTTTTTATTCTTGCCCTCTTTTTTGTGCTTCAGGCCTGCGCCAACCCGGGCGATACGTCGCCGGAAGAGGAGGCCGATCCATCCGCCGCCCCGGACTTTACCCTTGAAACACTGGATCACGGCACCTTCCGTCTGGCCGCGCAACGAGGGAAGGTGGTTTACGTCTATTTTGTCGGTTTTAACTGCCCGCCCTGTATTGCCGCGTCACCGGAAGTGGAAAAGGATATCGTTCAGGTATATGACGCCGGAAAGCTGACGGTGATCGGCGTGGATGTGTGGGACGGTACCATCGGGCAGCTGGCCAATTTCAAAATACAAACCGGCGTTACCTTTCCGCTGGGATTGACGGGCAGCGGCGTCGGCGCCCTTTACGGGGCCACGGTAGACTATTCCGTGTTGATCAATAAAAAGGGACAAAAGGTCTATGAGAATTCCGGCGCCAACATCTCCCTGCTTAAACAAAAAATAGATGAACTGTTAAAGGAATAGACCCATGAAGCCCTATTTCAATAAAATGATACTGCTCCTGGCCCTGATAACCTTTGGCGCCCGGGCGGGAGAGATCGCCGATTTTGAGCTGAAGGATATCAACGGCCAGACCCAAAAATTTTCCATGGTACGGGGAGAAAAGCTGACCCTGATCGATTTTTGGGCCACCTGGTGCAAACCCTGCCTGAAAGCCATTCCCAAGCTGGCGGCCATTTCCCGCGATTACGAAAGCAGGGGGGTAAAGGTGGTGAGCATCAACACGGACAGTCCCCGCAACAGCAGCAAGGTAAAACCTTTCGCCCGCATGTACCGCATGAATTACACCATTCTGCTGGACCCCAACGGCATCGTTACCGCCCGGCTGAACGTCAATGCCTATCCCACCCTGTTTATCATCAACGAGAAGAATGAAATTCTCTATACGCATATCGGTTTCCGGCCCGGCGACGGCGAGCAGCTGCGAAAAAAATTGGACGCTTTTCTGGAGGACGGCGGTGAATAAAGCTCTCCTCATTATGTTTGTCCTGCTGCCGCTTTTTATCCGCGCGCAGGTGACCGGCTCCAATCAGGCTGTTTTTCAAATCGGCAATTTACCCGAACAACAGCCGTCCGATCGCTCCAACCTTTATAACCAGCTAAACCTGCAGGCCAACTGGCAGGACATCCAACTGGTGCTGCGCGCCGAAAGCTATGCCGTTGACGACCGGCGCAAGTATAACAAAATATCTCAAAAGCTGCTGCGTTACAGCTACAACGGCTTTACCGTACAGATCGGAAATTTTTATGAAATGTTCGGCCGCGGTTCCCTGTTGCGCATGTACGAAATCCCCGGCACGGTCTACGAGGATACCGGCACCCGTCAGCGTTACGGCTTTTACCGCGATATCGAGGGGCTGAACCTGCGCTATGAAAAAAACGGCTGGGATATCAGCGCGGTTTACGGCCGTCCGCTGGACCTGATTATACCACCGGCCTATGGCCGGGAGCAGCGGCGCTCGCGCCTGGTACAGGGCG
>JALTKX010000014.1 GCA_027006055.1 Calditrichia bacterium
AGCTGGCCAAGTTCGGTACAAAGATCGGTTATCCCGATAAGTGGAAGGACTATTCCGCCCTGGAGATCAAGGCCGATGACCTGATCGGCAACATCCGCCGCTCCAACATGGTTGAACACAGAAGAGAAGTGGCCAAGCTGGGCAAGCCGGTGGACAGGGATGAATGGCATATGTATCCGCAAACAGTTAACGCCTACTACAGCCCCAGTATGAACGAAATCGTTTTTCCGGCCGCCATTCTGCAACCGCCCTTTTTTAACATGGATGCCGATGATGCCGTCAACTACGGTGGTATCGGCGCGGTGATCGGTCATGAACTGACCCACGGTTTTGACGACCAGGGCAGAAAGTCCGACGGCGACGGCAATCTGACCGACTGGTGGAGCGAAGAGGACGCCAAAGAGTTTGAAAAAAGAGCGGAAATGATGGTGGAAGAGTATAACAAGTTTTCCCCCATCGAGGGCATGCATGTGAACGGAAAAATGACCCTGGGTGAAAATATCGCCGATCTCGGCGGACTGACCATCGCCTACCATGCCTATCAAAACAGTTTGAAGGGCAAGGAAGCCCCGGTGCTGGACGGTTTTACCGGCGATCAGCGCTTTTTCCTGGGCTGGGCCCAGGTGTGGGCGCGCAAATATCGTCCGGATGAACTGCGCCGCCGTTTAAAAACCGATCCCCATTCGCCTTCGCAGTACCGCTGCAACGGCATTGTTACCAACATGCCGGAGTTTTATAAAACCTATGACGTGAAAGAAGGGGACAAGCTGTTCACGCCCGAGGATCAACGGGTGCGTATCTGGTAAGGATAAGGGCCGCGACCGCGGAAAACTCTCTTAATACAAAAAAGGCTGTCCCGTGAGAGACAGCCTTTTTTTTTTGGAGGAGGAGGCGGGAAGGGTCCCGCCCTTGAGGATTTTCATCCAGCGTCCGGGTACCCAAACCCAGCCGCGGCGGTTTTTTTTCCAATGACCGTTGAGCCACTTTTGATGCGCGCGGGCTTTAACCCAGCGTCCTTTTTTCCAAACATAACGGTGATTTTTTACCACCCAGTGTCCGGCAATCCATACATAGTTGCTACCGGGCTGCGCCGGCTTAACCACAACCACCCTGGGCCGCAGCGGTTTTGTTTTTACCACAATCTGCGCCCGGGCCGGCATAAAGGCCGCGCTTAAAAAAATCAGCGCCACAATATAAAACGAGAGCTTCTTCATGATGTTCTCCTTTACGATAGTACGCCATTGAAACATTCAAAAACAATGCCAAACCACCTAAGCTCTTTAAAAACCGTGATTTAAGAAAAATGTAACGATAAGCGTGTGTGAACCACAGCGCACAAAAGTGTACCGTTCGGTATATTTTTTCACAATAGTGGCCGATAGTAATCTTGATGGATATATTTACGGACACGCCACTTTATTACGGGAAATTGTATGAAAAAGATCGTCATCCTTTTGTTAGTCTTATCCGCCGCCGTTTATGGACAAAGCGACGGGGAACACGCCCGCTACGCCGGTTTGGATTTTTCCTTCAACCGTTATGACTATCAAAATATCCAGGAGTTGAACGGCCCCTTAAGCGCGGTCGACGCCGGCCGGGTTAACCAACAGCAGTACAGTTGGGGGCTGGGACTGGTGCAGTCCATGGGAAAGGCGGTACAGTATTATGATTTTGACATGCAATATTTGATCAATGATTACAGGGAGGGCAAAGAGCTGTCCACGCGCATGCGCATGTTTAACTTTTCCCTTGGCCTGGGCTATCCCCTTATCGGGCGTGAACGCTTTTCGCTTATCCCAAGGATCAACCTGGGGGTGCGGCAGGTGATTTTGGATATTAAGGAAAACGGACTGAGTGAAATAAGCTGGAGTGATTTGGCCGATAATGAAAAAACCGCCTTTTCCGGCTATGCCTCGGCCATAACCCTTTCCGCCGGTCTTCGTCTGG
>JALTKX010000015.1 GCA_027006055.1 Calditrichia bacterium
GGCGGTTCAGCTCCTCATAGCGCATCAGGGCGTTGTGCCCCAGCTTGGGCAAGCCCGCGGCGGGCATGCAATAGGTACAGCGCAGGTTACAAAGATCGGTGAGCGCCAGACGTAAATAGGTGATGGCGCGTCCAAAGGGATCGACCAGGGCGGAGCGTTCAGCGCTTTCCGCGGCCGAAAGCAGGTGTAAGGGGGGCATGTTATGGGCTCCTTTCCAAGTTCGGGAGGCGATGCCGTTTCCAACAGCGCCCTATCGGCCTGGTCTCCTATTTGCTGCCAACAAACGTAGAGACTTCGGCTCGGAGAAGTTAGCGACAAGTTAACAATCCCGGGCTTAAAAAAAAAGTCCCGCGATGGTGGGACTTAAAAAAACATGGTCTATCAATAGGGTATGGGCCACATGCCTTATTTTATCAGTACCATTTTCCCGGTTTTAAACCCCTCTCCGGTCACAACCCTGTAATAGTATGTTCCCGCGGACAGCCCAAGCGCATTAAACATTACCTGCCTGTCACCGGCATCCTGTCGTCCGTCAAATGGTACCGCTACTTTTTTACCGGCCGCATTAAATACTTCCACACGTACAGGACCACTCTTTGTCAAACGATAACGGATCATGGTTGCGGGATTAAACGGGTTGGGGTAGTTACCATATAAAATAAAAGACTCCGCAACAGTCCGTTGTTCGTCCAACCCTGTCGTTGTACGAACAACAATGGTTTTGTTTTCAGCAAAATTCCAGGCATCTCCGGAGCTGGATCCGTTTAGATTCACACTGTTTCCATTGGCGGCCATGGTAACGCTGCCCCCGACGGCCGGGGCAGTAAAATTAAAATCAAAGCGTACACTGCTACCCGCGGCCGGTTTGGGACCACTATGGGTTAATTCTCCGTTTTCCTTGCGCAGTTCGCTGTCCACCGTCATTAATTCACCGGATGATATGGCGATGTTGGTACCGGCAGCGGCCAAGGGGCCGCCGGAAATCCGAACCGAATAGGCGGCGGTTTCTCCCGCGGTCAGGGTATCGGGACCACTGATAGTCACCGAAACATCACCTGCCGGACTGGAACCGTGGCAGGTACACCCCTGGGTTGCCCCCAGACGGGTTGCGCCAACCTTTCCGTTCTGACTGGCATATACAAAAAAGGCAAAGCTGATAAGAACAAAGCCGACAATACCACCGTATCGTTTAAAAAACAATAACTTAACCATGATTACCTCCCGGATAAAAATATATATTTGAATGATCAAAAATAAATCAAACGCATAGCGTTTCCAAAAAAAGAGGTATTGGCGCAAGAAGAATGATGGAAAACCGGTATTTGGCAGAGGTGGATTTTCCTATACCGCGCTTAAAGCCCGGATTCGATCCTGTTTTTTCCGGCAATAAAATCAGCCAGGTCCTGTTTGTAATTGATGTTGACAAACCACCCGGGATCGTAGTCCGGCATGGACTGCACCAGAGGCGCTTCCACGGCCTTCAGTTGCTCCAGGATTTTATAAAGGCGATACTGTTTTTGGGCTATGGCCTGTTCAAAGGCGGCAAGGGCGGCGCGCGGCCATAAACTGACCAACGGTTCCATACCCTTGTGGGAAAGAGCAACCACCGGCCGGCCGTGTTTGGCCAGGGGATAGAGAAAACGGTAAATGGAAGGATGCAGGGCGGGCATATCCACCGGCATAACCGCCAGCCAGTCATTTTCCAGAAAATGCAGCGCGGTGTAGATACCGCAGACCGGGCCGCACCCGCTGACAATATCCTTATGAATGGAAAGCCCCGGCCGCGCCGGAAAAGCGAGATCGCCAATGATATGCACGTGGCCGCTCAGGGTGTAGGCAAAGTCCACGGCATGCTCCAGAAGAGTTTGCTCCCTTAAAACCGCCTGGGTTTTAGGGGCGCCAAAACGGCGACTTTTGCCGCCTGCTATTATTGCCGCCGATACGTT
>JALTKX010000016.1 GCA_027006055.1 Calditrichia bacterium
AATATCCAGATCGATGGTATCGCCCTCCTTTTTAGGGATCAGCGGAAAGAACAGGGGTTCATGATCCACCGCCGAAGCGCGTACCATCAAGGTGGCCTGATAGGGCACCTTCAGTTCAAAGCGGCCGTCGTTGTTTACCGGCGCTCCCGCCGCGCGGTCATAAATGGCGCCGGGCGTTGTAACCCGTACATGAGCCATCTTCAGGGGTTGCCCGTCCGCGGCGTGCAGGCGGCCTTTTACGGTGATCCGGGAGTTGTCCCCGTTGCAGGCGACGGTCAACAGGATAAGAACGGCCATAAAGAAAAGACGCATAGTAAAACCTCCGGTTAGGAAAAGTCAATAAACTATACGTTTGGCCGTAAAAGATCAAGGGCAAAAAAATACCCGCGCGCGGGGCGCGGGCCGAAAGCGGTAGGCGGTGGTTTTAGTGGCCGTAGCCGCTAAAAAATTCTATGCGGCTGGGTAAATCATAGGCTGGCCGGGGTTTGCTGATCAGCCAGCCCGGGTTTTCAATAACGGCATTCAGCCAGGCGCTGTCATCAAAATCCCCCTTCTCCCAACCCGGTTCTTTCTTGCCGGCCGCCAGCCAATAACGGTCGGTAGCGACAAGGTTTTGCCATTGTTTACCCTCACGGACGGACAGCAGCACATTGGCCATGGCCCTCTTACCGGTATAATTACGTACTTCCAGGGCAATGACATTCCGCCCGGATTTTAAAAGACCGCTGATATCCCACTCTTTGACGCGTTCGTTTTCCACCAGGGCCGAAAGGGTTTTACGGGCGAACACCTCTCCCACAAAACGGCCATTCACATAAAGCCGGGCATGGGAACCGGAAATCAGTTGAATCCGCGCCTCATCCGCGCGATTGTCCGTCATAAAGGTTTTTCGCAGATAAAGCACGGGCACGGCCTGTTTGGGATCATCGGTGGGCAGACCGATAAAGGGTGTTGCCAGTTGGCCGTTAAAGGAGGCGTCCCCTTTTTGCAATTCGTCGGCTTTGACCCGTAATTCCAGGGCCACCCGTTCCCACAAAGCGGTCATGCGCTGTAAATTGTGCGGTAAATTTGTTTTTTTCCATAAAACGGCATATTCCCCGCTAAGCGCCTCAACCTCGGCGGCCAGGGCGCTGGCCCTTGCGCTCAGTTCCTCCGGGGAATAAAGCGCGCTTACGGGCAAAATAAAATCCTTGTCCCGCCCGTAGTCATACATATCCAGTTTTAAACGCGCCAGGCGCCCGTACCAGCGATACAGACGGGCGGAAAAATCGAGATAGGCCACGTGGTCGCCGTTACGCGGGGGCCGGGCTTTTTTCAGCAGGGCCAGCACATCCTCCGCCTGGCGCGGCAAGGCCGAGGCCCGGCGTAGTTCGTTTATCTTATCCCCGGCCAACGGGTAAAAAGGCTGACTGACCATGCTCAGCCATTCGGCCCGATCGGACATATCATTCAACAGGGCATAGACCGCGCCATAGAGCGGCGCGTTGCCGCCGAGGAAAAAATCGAAAAAGTGCCGGTTAAAATCCGCCTCGCCGGTTTGGCGCACATTCCAGCTCACCGCCCCGGAAAAGGCGTTGCCATAGTAGTTGAGCTCGCGCAGATTCATGCCGCCGTAATCGCCCCAGTTGGAAGTGATGCTGCCCAGGGCGCCGTTTTTATATCCCTGAACGGTCAGGGTGCGTATATTGGCCAGGGCGTCGGTGATGTTGGGGAAAAAGCGCCGCCAGTTATGGATGCCCGGCGAAACGATAAAGGCGCGCCCGGCCTTGCGGAACAGCTCCACCGAGGGATATTCCTGGCGCGGATAGTAGTGCCAGTCAAACATGATGATATCATCGGGGATTTCCGTCAATATCTCGGGATGCTTCAGGATGATATCGCCATACATCATCACTTTTTTGCCGTGCTTTTTCAGCATGTCATAAACGCGGCGGTAGTGCGCGGCATGCACGCTGCCCAGGCCGTTGCGCCGGGTAAGCGCCGCCGTGGCGTGCTTGCCCACATCCCAGGACTCATCCGCGCCGATGTGGAAGTAGACGCTTTTAAATACAGGAACGATTTCATCGATCACCTTTTCCAGAAAAGCGTAAGTGGCTTCATTATTTACCTGCAGCGAAGCGCCGCCGGGGTATTCCGCCAGGGAACGGTATTTGTCCCGGATCAACAGATTCTCATAATGTCCCAGGGTTTGAAAGATGGGAATGATCTGTACATGAAAGGAGTCGGCATAGGCTTGCAGCTCCCGCCACTGTTGCACGCTGTACAGGCCGCGTTCCCGGCCGATATCGGGATAGCTGCTAAAGGGAAAGAGGTCTTCCAGATAGGGCATGTACACATTCATCTTCATGGAGGCCAGAAAGCGGATGATTTTCCTTACATTTTCCGGCGTGGAAACCTGGCCGCGGCTGATATCATCGGTGATACCGCGCATCTTCATATCCGGCCAGTCGATGAGCGTTAGCTCCGGCAGGCGCCGCGAAGCGCGCCAAACCTGTAACAGACTTTGCAGACCGTAAAAAATACCGGCGGCGTCCGTAGCCATTATTACGGTTTTTTCTTTCCCGATGCGCAAAACATAAGCCTCTTCGCGCGAACGGATCTTTTGGGCGGCCGGACTGTTATCCGGGGCAACCAGCCACATATTGGCCGTTTTTTTATCACCGGAAAGCACCTTCATCCTGAACTCGCTTTCCCACACCGTCTTTAAGCGCAGGGCTTCATTTTTAAAAGCCTCTTCCGCATAGAGAACGATCTCTCCGGGCCGGGAAAAGCTTTTCGCCCCGGATTCCACGATGTGCGGCACGGGTAAAATAGTCACGGGGTTTCCCCTTTCTGCCTTTGAAGATAAAATTAAAAAAAACAAAAAGATAGCCATATTACGAAATAAGATGAAAGTGCGCATGCGGCCTCCTGAACGGATTAAAAGGAAAATCATAAAATAGGGATATTTTATTAAGACTCCAACAACTTAATAATTTGACATTAAACGATCCATTCAGTATTATTTTATATAAAAATCCATTCCGCAAAGGACTTTGTTTCAGCTCCGGTTCGGATATAATGATCATAACGTTAAAA
Organism: Calditrichia bacterium; assembly: GCA_027006055.1. Lineage (GTDB taxonomy): Bacteria > Calditrichota > Calditrichia > Calditrichales > J004 > J004. The sequence goes on from JALTKX010000016.1 coordinate 3,079, forward strand.
AGGGAGGAGCGACGCAATGAAACCAAAAAAAATACTTGTTCCGGTAGACTTCAGTTCCTTCTCGGAAGCCACAACCCGTTATGCCCTGGAGTGGGCCCGCCAATATCAGGCCGAGGTAACCCTCTTTCATGTCATCGTAATGTATGAAGCCGACGTCAACGAGGAAGTCCATCTGCATCAGTTGGAACTGCTGATAAAAAGCAGGGAAGATGACGCCCTGGCCAAAATGGAACAACACAGCAACCGAACCAATAATCACGATATACCGGTAAAAAGCGTGTTCCGGCGCAATGTATCGGCTGCCAATGCCATTCTGGAATATATCGAGGAAGACCCCCACGATCTGATCATCATGAATACCCATGGAAAAAGCGGTTTAAAAAACCTGATCTATGGCAGTGTGACCGAGAAAGTGGTGCGCCTCTCCCCCATACCGGTACTGACCTTCCATACGCCGCCCGAAAGCCTTAATATCCGCCGCATTCTGGCTCCGGTGGATTTTTCAGATAACAGCAAAAAAGGGGTGGAGATAGCCCGCTCCATCGCCGGTGAACACAAGGCCAAAATCGATTTCCTGCATACCATCGAACAGCAACTGCACCCTTCGTTCCAGGTCATCGGCATCGAATCCATTTTTATGCTGAACCCCGAACTCAAACAGATCACGGCGGATAAGCTGCGGGAATTCTGCCCGGCCAATGGTCTTGACGTGGAATATCATACCATAGAAGGTCCCTCGGCCCCCACCATTGCAGACTTTGCCGCGGAGCACGGCACGGACCTGATCGTCATGGCCACCCACGGTTATACGGGGCTGGATCATCTGCTGATCGGTTCCACAACCGAGAGGGTGGTACGCATGGCCGGCTGCCCCGTGTTAACCGTGGGGCGCGGCGAAGAGGCATAGTTTCTTAAGCGTCCGGGATGTTCACATTAATAGTGATGCGGGGATTAATGTGTTGCCCGGGCGCTTTTTTCATGCCCCGGCCTATATTCCCGTCAGATGATAAATATCCACCTCCTGCTTCAGACCGGGATTGAGAAACACTTTTTGCCCACTGTTTCCCGGCAGGATGATCTGCCAGTCCCCTTTCCGGTTTCGCTTCACCGATCCCCATATTTTTCTTTTACGGGCGTAGGAAAAAACCTCCCAAAAGAGGTGGCCGAACCAGGCCCGCCCCTCTCCGTCCAGCCAAAAGCCCGGTATACGCCAGCCGGTTTCCACGGCAACATCCCGCAGGGCCCTTTCCCGGAATCCGTTGGCCTCCAGCCGCCGCCGAAACAACTCCCCGTAATCCCGGCCCTCATAGCTCAGTTCATGAACCGCTCTTTTTATCCCCCGGCCCAGGATGATGTCATCAAACACCCCGCTCAGGACTGAATTCATGTCATTCATATTTTCCATAAGGCCCCGCGATTGTCGTTTGTCCTGTTTTTCCGTATCTTTCCCCAGTTGAAGTCGCTTTATGTCTACCCGGCGTAAAAAATATACAGAAAAATCCCGATGTTTGTACTTTTCAGCCATTTATTGCTTACCCTGTTATACGCACTCTCCACGGGTATGTATATTGCCTATTTTTATAACAACGATGCCCTGTGGCGCAAACGGGTAAAAATTGTTTTCCACAGCTCCGTTTTTTTACACATCGTCTATTTTTTCGGCTTTGTGTTTAAATATGCGCGCATCCCCATCGCCAACAGTCCGGAGGCGTTGGGCACTTTTGTCCTGCTTTCGGCAATCATCTACATCGCCTTTGAAAAACGGGTAGGGGAAGAAAGCCTGGGGGCCTTCCTTCTGCCGCTGTTTACCATAATTATGTTTATCTCCGCCCTGATCCCCCATCAACCGGCCAACATCAGTCCCACACTGTTTAAGGTGTCTTTTGAAATCCATGTCCTTTTTATGCTGGTGGGCTACAGCGGTTTTACCCTGTCCTTTGTCTCCAGCACCCTGTATCTCCTTTTAAACCGCCAGCTCAGCCAGCGCAAGGCGGGTCTTTTTTTCCGAAGGCTGCCCTCCCTGCAATTTTTTGAACGCATCAGCCGCTTTAGCATAGACGGCGCGCTTCTGTTTATCTTTTTGGGCTTTGCCACCGGCAGTTATTTCGGCTTTCAGGTATGGAGCATCGCTTTTCTTAAAGACCCCAAGGTGATTTCGGTATCGGTAACCTGGCTGATCTATGCCGGCCATTTTATCATTCGCCACACCAAAAGCGCCTCGGACAAAACCCTTTCCGTTCTGGCGGTTACCGGCTACCTTTTTCTTATTCTATCCTCGGCCGTAAGCCTTGGCCTGTTAAATTCACTTCATAACTTCAACTGAGCCATGTTTTTTTGCGCCTGTTATACCGAGCTGCCCAGGCAGTTAAACGAGCCCCCGGACTATCAACCTTTTTACAGCGCGGAATACGATGAACCCCTGAAAGAGCGCTTTGCCGTGTTTTTAGGGGAGCGGCTGTTTATTTTTCTGGTTTTGGAATATCCCGTCGCTCCGGAGCGGCTAAACCGCCTTGCGCGGCCCCTGGAGAGCGAAGCCGGTTCCTGTAACTGGCGCGCCAACCAACAGGCCGTCGAGCTGTTTTTTGAAGCCGCCCTGGACGTCAGCCGGTCTTATCCCGTGGAGCAACGCCTGCGTGCCATGCGGGAAGCCATGTCCTGCCTGAGAAAATATGCCGGCCCCAGTCCTTACATTCACAATCTCTATTGGCGCCTACTCTGGCTTTACGAAAAGATACGCCTTGAATTCGATTTCCACAAAATACCCGCGGATACGGTTAAGGCTTTCAGCCAGTTGGTCAACAAAATCTACGACCCCAACACTCATCCGCAACTGGCCCTGGCCGGCAACTCCGCCGCCCTGCACAGGCTTTTCAGCGAGGTGGGCCGGCAACGTTTTTCCAGGGTGCTCTCCTATCGGGCGGGACAAAAAGGGCAGGTTGTTTCCTTTCTGGAAAAACTTAGCGGCGATATTTTTCTCATCGGCGATGACATAGAAAACGGGGAGGTAATAAACCATCTGCGGCGGCAACTGCATAATACCCGTCTGCCTATTCTGGTTATATGTACATCAACCGTTTTGCAAAAACATCTGGAAAAAAAGACCGATATGTTCTGCTACACGCTGGAGGATCTGGAAAAGATCGTGGGCGGCTATCGTAAGGAAAGAGAAAATCTCATCCGTCAAACGCGGCTTTTATTCCGGGATGAAACGGATGCCTTTTTCAACTGGGCCTTATCGGGCAAAACCGACAACTTTTTCGGTATAATCTCCCGGCATCCTTCCATGTATGCTATTTTTGAAACCATCGTCCGCGTCGCGCCCAACAATATAACCGTCCTTATCGAAGGGGCCAGCGGTACGGGCAAGGAGCTGATCGCCCGGGCCATCCACCGTTTGAGCAGCCGCAAAAGGCAGCCCTTTATTACGGTAAATTGCAGCGCCATCCCGGACAACCTTTTGGAAAGCGAGCTTTTTGGCCATGTGAAGGGCGCTTTTACGGGGGCGGTGATAAATAAGACGGGACTGTTTCAGGAAGCCAACAACGGAACGATTTTTCTGGATGAGATCGGCGAGCTGTCCGAGTCCATTCAGGTTAAACTGCTGCGTTTTTTACAAAACGGCGAAATCCGGCCGGTGGGCGGCAACCAAACCATTCATATCGACGCCCGCCTGATAACCGCCACCAACCGGGACTTAAACACGCGCGTAAGCGAAGGTCTGTTTCGCAGTGATTTTTACTACCGCCTCAACGTGGTTAAGCTTACCCTACCCCCGCTGAACGAACGCACACAGGACATTGCTTCATTAACAACGCACTTCATCCGGCTTTTCAGTCAAAAGTTCAACAAAGAGGTAAGCGGTATCGATAACGAAGCCCTGAAGATACTCTTTTCCCACGGCTGGCCGGGGAATATCCGGGAGTTGGAGAATGTAATTGAACATGCCTGCGCCATGGCTCTGGGCCCGGTCATCACCCCGGAAGACCTGCCCCGGCTTCCGGACAAAACGGGCGCAAATTCTTTTGAGGGCAAAACCCTTAAGGAAATGGAAGCGGAACATATCCGCCGGGCCCTAAGCCGTTTTGATTCCAACCATGACGCGGTGTGCCGTGAACTGGGCATCAGCCGCACCACACTTTGGCGTAAGCTAAAGGAATTGGGTATATCCTGACATTTCAGAGTGAAACGACAGCGTTTCATATTGAAATCACTATCCCGCCCTCCCCGGCCAACCAAAAGCCTGAGCCCTTGTAATTATGGGCCTCTCCATACCGCCTGTTATTGGCACGAATTTTGTTTTTATATAAGGGGATGCTTCTCAGCCGGAAAACATGGCTTTGGTTAGTACGCGTTTTGGCTAAGGTTGATAACCGTGTCCTTCTGTTTTTTGGGCCGGCGGGCTTCTTCTGCAAATAGGGGAAAAGCTCGTCGGCTTTTTTATAGCCAAAACTCCTCCGCCCTGTCCATACAAGGCCGTGCCGCCACATCTACTGCACAATTTTTTTCCCCGCCGCTCTCTTTTCTAACTCCCCATATCCCTTAGTCGAATAAGAGAAACATGAATAATTTTATGACGACCATGAAAAATAACAATGACGCTGTAAAAACGAAATCAACAGGACTCATAGACGTTTCCGTTGACGGCCTGGTAACCATCGATACGCGGGGGATCATTCAATCCGTCAACCCGGCCATTATCAATATGTTTGAATACACGGAGGAAGAGCTGATCGGGCAGAATGTATCCATGCTTATGCCCCTGCCGCACCGGGCCATGCATGATGACTACCTGAAAGATTACAAAGAAAGCGGCGTCACAAAAATCATTGGCATCGGACGTCAGGTGGAGGCCATCAGCAAAAGCGGCACGATATTCCCCATTTACCTTTCCGTAAGCGAAATGAGGCTGGGCGGGACGCTTTATTACAACGGCATCATCCGCGATATCCGTCATCAACAACGCATGGAGATGCAACTGAAAATCGCCGACGAGGCCTTTCAGACCCAGGAAGCCATTTTTATAACCGACGGCGATACGCGCATTGTAAGGGTAAACAGGGCCTTTACCAGAATCACCGGCTACAGCGAGGAAGAAGCGCTGGGACAGACGCCCAGTCTGCTAAAATCCGGCAAGCATCCCGAATCCTTTTACAGGGAACTGTGGGACAGCCTGGAAAAAACGCGGCATTGGGACGGTAAAATCTGCAACCGCCGGAAAGACGGCAGCTTTTATCTGCAATACCTTACCATTTCCGCCGTTGTCGACGGTGAAAATAAGGTGCAATATTACATCGCCCACTTTTTCGACATCTCCACCATCGAAAAAAATGAAGAGCTGTTAAAACTGAGAGCGCAAATGGAGGAGGCCCAGGCTCAAATTCTGCTCCTTTCCCTGGAATCCAGCAGTGTGGAATCTTTTTTAAACAAAGCCCTGGAACACTTACTCAAGAACGTGCCCTGGCTGAACCTTCAGAACAAGGGCGGGATATTCCTGATCAACGAAAATGATGATGAAGAGTATCTTGAGTTGATCGCTTCGTATAATCTTCATCCTGAAATAAAGAGACAATGCGCGCGGGTAGAGTTAGGCCACTGCCATTGCGGACGGGCCGCGCGGGAGTTGCAGACACAATTCAGTTGTTGCGTGGATGAAAAGCATCAGACCCGCTTTGAGGGCATGGAAGACCACGGACACTATAATGTACCGATTATGGAAGACGGCTATCTGCTTGGCGTGCTGGTGCTATATCTTGACGCCGGTCATAAATATTCCGCGGAAGAAGCCGGCTATCTGGAAAAAATAGCCAGCGTGCTCAGCATCGGCATTTCGCGCCGCACGGCGGAGAGCAACCTCACGGAAGCCCTTTTTAACGCCGAAATGGCCAAGAAGGAATTGCAAACCACCCTGGCCGAGGCCGAGCAGCTACGCTTAACGGCCGAGGAAGCCACCCGGGCCAAAAGCCAGTTTCTGGCCACCATGAGCCACGAAATACGCACTCCGATGAACGGCATCCTAGGTATGACCGAGCTTTTATTGCAAACGGAATTGGATGAAGAACAAAAAGATTTCGCCCATTCCGTTTATAGCTCCGGTGAGGCCCTGCTGGCCATTATAAACGACATCCTGGACTTCAGCAAAATTGAAGCAGGAAAGATGGATCTGGAGTATATCGACTTTGATCTGCATGAAATGCTGGACAGCTTTAGCGACTTAATCTCCTTTAAAACCGAGGAAAAGGGTCTGGAATTCACCTCCTTCCTGGCCCCGGATGTTCCGGGTCGGGTCAACGGAGACCCCGGGCGCTTGCGTCAGATTCTCGTCAATCTGGCCGGCAATGCCGTAAAATTTACCCATAAGGGGGAAATATGCGTTAGCGGTGAAATTAAGGAAAAACATGATGACGGTTATATAATTCTGTTTAAGGTGCGGGACACGGGCATAGGTATACCCGTTGAGCGGCAAAAAATGCTGTTTCGGGAGTTTACACAAGTGGACGCTTCCACCACGCGGAAATACGGCGGCACCGGCCTGGGTCTGGCCATTTGTAAAAAGCTTACGCACATGATGGGTGGTGAAATCGGCATTGAGAGCACGCCGGGCAAGGGTTCCACATTCTGGTTTACGGTACAGCTCAAAAAGGCCAAAAGCGCCCCCGCGAAAAAGAGGATAAGCCATATCAGCCTTTCCGGAAGGCAGGCCCTTATTGTGGATGATCATCATACCAATTTAAAAATACTGCAACAACAGCTCACGGCCTGGGGCTGCGCGGTGGAGTCCTTTGCCGAACCGGAAAAGGCGCTCAGCTATCTGCAAGGCAGTAAAAATCGTTTTGACTTCATTATCCTTGATATGCAAATGCCCGGAATGGACGGCCATCAACTTGGGGTGCGGATAAAGGAACTGGCGCCCCATAAGGAAACGCCCCTGATAATGCTGACCTCCATTTCCGGCCGGGGCCAGGCGCGTAAGCTTAAGGAATCGGGTTTTGCCGCCTATCTGACCAAACCCATGAAGCAAAGCCAGCTTCAAACCTGCATAAAAATGGCCCTGAGCGACCGCCCTCAACAACAAGAGATCATAACGCGTCACGGCATTAAGGAACACAAGCGCAACACAGCCCGCATCCTGCTGGTGGAGGATAATAAAATCAACCAAAAAGTGGCCCTGAAGATGCTGGATAAAATGGGCTTTACGGCCGATGTGGCCAACAACGGCCGGGAAGGCTGGCTGGCCAGCCAAAACAAGGAATATGATATTATCCTGATGGATTGCCAGATGCCGGTGATGGATGGATTTGAAGCCACGGAAAAAATTCTGGAGCAGCCCGGGGAAGGCCGCCAACCGGTTGTTATAGCCATGACCGCCTTTGCCATGGAGGGCGATCGTGAACGCTGCCTAAAGGTGGGCATGAAGGATTATATCACCAAGCCCATCAACCAGAAGGAACTCAATAAAAAAATCCGCCATTGGCTGAACAGCTAAACGGCGGCGACTTATTCAAACATAGTCATTTCCCGTCATAACGGCCTATTCCTTAAAGCCCCTTCTTTCGCCGACGAATATACAGGGCTATATTTTAAATTTGAGGGTCTGGTGCGGAACACTCCCAATATTGTTGAAAGTATTATCGACGGGTTCATTATAACACAGCAAGACGGTACGATCCGTTCATTGAACGACACGGTTTCCCGGCTTTTCGGCTATACCGCCGCCGAACTGACCGGCCGGAATATTTCCATTCTCATACCCGAAACCAACACGGCCCGGCATAATGAATTTATCGAGCGGTATATGAAGACGGGTCATTCAAGAATAGTGGGTCAGGGACGGGAGGTAAACGGACGACATAAATCCGGCGTCATCTTTCCCGTTTTTGTCACCATAGACCGCTTTGATCTTGAAGGCCGCACTTTTTTCCATGCCACTATCCGCGATATCCGCCAGCAAAAGCATATTGAAAATGAGTTGCGTATCGCCGCCGACTCCTTCAATTCCCAGGAAGCCATTTTTATCACGGATATGAATGAAAATATAATCCGGGTTAACGACGCCTTTACGCGTATTACCGGATACAGCCGGGAAGAAGTGATCGGAAAAAATCCACGCATATTAAAGTCGGGGCGGCATAACGGCGCTTTTTATAAAAATATGCGCAAGGCCCTGCGTGAACACGGTTTCTGGTCCGGGCAGGTCTGGAACCGCCGGAAGGACGGCGCCATCTATATTGAGCATGCCACCATCTCCCTGATACGTGACAAGAACAACGCGCCTTTGCACTATGTGGCCCGTTTTATTGAAATCTCCGAGAACAGGAGCGCGTTGATCAGCGAAAAGCAACAGCATACCTTAAGTCTGCTGCTGCGCACCTCGCTGGAACCCACATCCATGGAAAGTTTTTTACGCAAGGCCCTTAATACCATGCTGGAAAACATACCCTGGCTGGCTATTCAGGATAAGGGCGTTATCTTTGTGTATGACGAGGACGCCAAAAAACCGGGCGTAAAGTTCGAAGCGGTACGCAACCTAAGAAAAAGACACCTGCATACCTGCCGAAAAATGGCCGCTCAGCACTATTTGACCTTCACCCCGTCTAAGGTCCCGGCGGCGACCTTAGACGGATTTCCCGAGGGCAGCATAGACGCCTACGGCCACTATTGCCAACCCATCCGGGAGCATGACAGGCTGCTGGGTCTGCTTGTCCTGTATCTGCCCCCCAAATATGAGTTTGACGTTCAGGAGCAGCGCTTTCTTTCCCAGATAGCCGACATCATGGGCGCGGGACTCTCACGGCGGATCGCCCTGCAAAAACTTACCGGTGCCCTGCGGCAAACGGAATCGGCAAACAGGCGTCTGCAAAAAACCTTGCGCCAGGCGGAGGAACAACGGCTGAAAGCCGAGGAAGCAGCCCTGGCCAAATCCCAGTTTCTGGCCACCATGAGCCACGAAATACGCACGCCGATGAATGGCATACTGGGCATGACCCAGCTTATCTTGCAGGCCGACCTGGATGATGAACTGCGGGAATATGCCACCGCCGTTCAAAACTCCGGAGAGACTCTGCTCTCCATCATTAATGACATTCTGGACTTCAGTAAAATCGAGGCCGGGAAAATGGCCCTGGAAGAGATTGACTTCAATCTTATGGATGTGCTGGATACACTTAACGATATCATTTCCCTGAAAACCGAGGAAAAAGGGCTGGCGCTGAGCATAACGCTGGCGCCCGGAACGCCGCTGTTACTCAAGGGCGACCCCGGACGCTTGCAGCAAATACTGGTTAACCTGGCCGGCAATGCCGTAAAGTTCACCCGTCAGGGGCAAATTGTCATCAGCGGCAGGTTAAAGGAAAAGGCCGGGGACGACATGGAGCTTTTGTTCGAGGTCAGCGATACCGGCATCGGCATCCCCGCGGAAAAACAAAAAATCCTTTTCCAGGAATTCACGCAGGCAGACGCCTCCACTACGCGTAAATACGGTGGAACGGGGCTGGGCCTGGCCATTTGCAAAAAGCTAACCGCCATGATGGGCGGTCATATAGGCGTGGAAAGCCGCCCGGACCGGGGAAGCACCTTTTATTTTACGGTCAGGGTGAAACCCGCCGACAATCCGTCAAAATTTAAAAACCTTGAACTCATCAGCCTTAATGAGCGGTTGGCCCTGATTGTGGATGACCATGAGCTAAACTGCCGCGTTTTAAAATTGCAATTGGAAAATTGGGGCTGCCGGACAAGAATTTTCTCCAGCCCGGACCAGGCTTTGACCCATTTAAAAGAAGATACGACTCATTATGATTTTATCGTCCTTGACATGCAAATGCCCGATATGGACGGGGAAATGCTGGGACGTGAAATAAGACGCCTGCCCGCCATGAAAAACACTCCGCTCATCATGCTTACCTCCATCGCCCTGCGCGGACAGGCTCAAAAACTAAAAGCGGCAGGCTTCAATGCCTTTCTATCCAAGCCCGTTAAAATGCGTCAACTGCGTTCCTGTATCCGGCAGGTGCTTAATCCCGGCAAAACATCCCCGCCGGAGAGCAGGCTCCGGCCCGGTAAAAAGCAGAGAGCGGTGAACGGTCAATACCGTATTTTACTGGTGGAAGACAACACCATCAACCAACGGGTGGCTATCAGCATGCTGAGCAAACTGGGCTATACCGCGGACCTGGCGGGAGACGGCCGGGAAGCGTTGGAAAAGATTGACAGCCAATCCTATGACTTAATACTGATGGATTGCCAGATGCCTGTTATGGACGGATTTGAGGCCACCCGTCGCATTACCGGCCGGCATCGGGAGAACAGCCCGATTATCATCGCCATGACGGCCATGGCCATGCAAGGCGACCGGGAAAAGTGCTTTGCCGCGGGCATGAGCGACTATATCAGCAAGCCCGTTAACCAGAAAGAACTGAAAAGCAAACTACATAAGTGGCTTCCCCGGCGACCCTCCAAAGCCTCACATAAAGTAACCCCGTCATAAATCCGGCGGCGGCTTTCATTTTGATCTGATGGTTATCTTTCTTAAAATTGAGAATCAACACCATACATAAAGATATATGAAGCAAGTCTCCGACAGGTGCTACCTTTTTGTTAACGCCTTCAAACATTCCACGGACGCGGTACTGATCACCGATACCGAGGGCATAATCATTGAGGTGAACCAGGCCTTTTGCGATCTGTTTGGCTGGGAGCATGACGAGGTTATCGGTAAAACCCCCGGTATTTTACGCGCCCCGCAAACCAGCGACGCCTTTTATGCCCGTATGTGGCAGGCCATTGAAACAAAAGGCATGTGGAAAGGCGAAATCGTCAATAAAAAAAAGGACGGTTCGCTGATCACCGTCCTGCTTTCCATTACGCCGATCATCCAGGATGGTAAAAAAGTCGGCTATATGAGTATCGACATTGATCTGACGGAACAAATACGGCTGAAGCAACGGGCGGAACATGCGGAACGGCTGGCGGTTATAGGCAAAATGGCCGCCAAAATCGCCCACGAAATACGCAACCCCCTGGCCTCCATAAGCCTGAATGCCGAAATCCTTGACGATGAATTAAAGGCTGAAGAGATCGACAAGGATGAAGCGCACACCCTGCTTAAGGCCATCATCGGCGAAGTGGACCGGCTGACCCATCTGACCCATGACTATCTGCAATTTTCCAAAATGTCGGTCATTAATGCCAGCGCCGTTGAAATCAACACCTTTATTAAAGAGCTTATCCACTTTACAAACAGCGAGGCCCGGCAACACAAGGTCCGGCTGCGCTTTAGTCCCGTTAAACCCCTTATGGTCACCGTGGATGAAAACCAGCTCCGGGTTGTATTGCTCAATTTGATCCGCAACAGTCTGGAAGCCATGGAGAACGGCGGCGAAATAGAAATTTTTATCGAAGAAAAGGAAGATACCTTCGAGATTCATATCCGGGACAACGGACCGGGGATTCCGCCGGAGATAAGGGAGAGTATATTCCAGCCCTTCTTCTCCAGCAAGGACTTAGGCACGGGTTTGGGTCTGGCTATCAGCAAGCAGATTATAAACGCGCACAACGGCGCCATCCTGTTGGACCATTCCACGGACAGGGGTGCCCATTTCATCATTTCACTTCCACTGAGTTAACATGGAAAATAATAATTATAATATTCTGGTTGTAGATAACGAAGAGGGCATCCGGCACAGCGTGGCCCGGGTGTTGGAAAAGGCCGGGCATACGGTAAGCCAGGCCAAAAACGGGCGCCAGGCTCTGGACATTCTGGCCGAAGGCCACTTTGCCCTGATTATCAGCGACAAAAACATGCCCCACATGGACGGCATTGAACTGCTGCGTACCGTAAAAAAAGAATATCCGGTTATTGAATTTATCATCATAACCGGGCATGGCAGCATAGAGGACGCCGTTAAAGCCATGCGCATGGGGGCCTATGACTTTATCACCAAGCCCTTTAAAAAAGATGAGCTGCTGCACCTGGCCGCCAAGGCCCTGGAACGTTACCAACTGACCATCGAGAACCGTCGTCTGCGCCAACAACTGCAAACCATACAAAATGACCGCTATAATTTTATCGGTCACAGCGAAGCGGCGCGTCACATCAAAAGCCTGATAACCCGCATAGCGCCCACCCCTTCCAATGTTTTAATTACCGGGGGCAGCGGCACGGGCAAGGAAGTGATCGCCCGTCTGATACACAGCCACAGCGACCGGGCGGACAAAAGCTTTGTGGCCATCAACTGCGGCGCCATCAGTGAAAATCTTATCGAAAGCGAGCTTTTCGGCCATGTGCGCGGCTCCTTTACCGGCGCCATCCGTGACAAGGAAGGGATTTTTACCGTCGCCGGCGATGGCACGCTCTTTCTGGATGAAATCAGCACGATCCCCGTAAATCTTCAGGTAAAGCTGCTGCGTGTTCTGGAAGAGCATGAGGTACAACCCGTGGGCGCCACCAGGTCCTACCCCGTAAAGGCGCGAATTATTGCCGCCACCAACCGGGACCTGCGCCAGGAGATCAGCGCGGGCCGCTTCCGTGAAGACCTCTACTTCCGGCTGAACGTCATTGAGATCGACGTCCCTCCGCTAAGCGAACGCAGCGACGATATTCCCCTTTTGGTGACCTATTTTATTAAGAAGATGAACCGCGAGCTGAATAAGAATGTTCAGGGAGCCGACGCCGAAGTGCTGCACCTGTTGCAGAGCTACAACTGGCCGGGTAATGTGCGCGAGTTGGAAAATGTTATCGAACGGGCCATGATTTTTTGCGACGGAGAGATACTGGGGATTGATCACCTGCCCTCTTTCTTTATCGACCAGAACAATGAACCCCTGGGCCTGAAGGCGGCTGTCCATTATTTTGAACGCAAACATATTCTTTCCGTTTTACGCATTACGCGGGGGGATAAAAAAGAAGCGGCGCGATTGCTCAATGTGGGCGTCTCCTCCCTGTACCGTAAAATGACAGAGCTGGACATCGATGACAGCGCTATTGGCAGTGCGGAATAAACAAACCCTGTTCCGTTTGGCGCATTTGCAAATCGGGACTGACGTAGGGAATCCCCAGGGACAGACCGCGCAAAATAAGCAACACCCCCAAAACAAAAGCCGCAACCGGCAGGGCCTTGCGTATCCATTTTCTCCCCTGCCAGCTTAACCGCTTACCCAAAAAAGCCACAATCATCAGAGCCGGGATGGTACCCAGACCAAAAACAGCCATAAAGCCCGCGCCGTACAGGGCACTGCCCGAGGCCGCCGCTCCGGCAAGCGCGGTATAGACAAGGCCGCACGGCAGATAACCGTTTAAGAAACCAATGGCCCACAGGGCGGGATAGCTCTTTTTTCTGAACAGGGCCCCGATGTTTTTTTTCCACAAACTGCTTTGGTTGACAAAAGTCAGCAGTGGATCCAGGGGCAGAAAAAGGGTGGCTATAACCACAACCCCCAGGGTTATGGACAAAAGCGACTGAAAGCCGGCCAGGGAAATCAGGTGACCTATGGAGCCGAAAACAACACCGAGAATGGCATAGCTGACAAGACGTCCGCTGTTATAGGTAAGACGGCTGAAAAGAAACTGGACGGCGGTATTGGTTTTATTTTGTGGCAGAGCCAGAACGATGGGCCCGCACATGCCCACGCAGTGCAGGCTGCCCAGGGTACCTAAAATTAAAGCCGTAAGCATTTTATACCACGATCATCTTTTCCAGATAATAACGCGTGCTGCCATCGCTCCAGCTTAAGCGCACCTCCCATCGTCCCGGATATATATTGGGCAGATCCACAACCTGTTCCAGGTTTTCATCCAAAGACAGCTCTATACGAAAATCGAGCTTGGAGTCCGAAGGGCGAAAAAAGAGGATGGTACCGTTTAGCGATTTTCCGATAAAGGAAGCGGGCATTTTTACAATAAAGCGGCGCCGGGCGGTATCAAAGGTTAAAAGCGGCTCCTTTTCCAGGCTCCGCGTATTATTCATCTGATCAATTTTTTCCTGGTAACGGATCGATTGCTCGTAATAGTTATCCTCAACCATATCCGGGGTGTGAAATGTGGAAAAATACCAGGCCCCCAGCATGGCCAGCACAAAAAAGCCGTAAAACAGGGCAATGCCATAAGGCCAGCTTTTATTTTCCTTGGTTTTATTTGAGCTCATCTAAATTCTCCGGCGCCAGAAAGGCCGTGTTTACCTTATCTATCACTTCACCTTTTTCGTCTAAGACCTCTATGGAGATATTGTTACGTCCCGGCTTAAGCGCTTTTTTATCAAAGGTTACCAACAAAGCCGATTTGCCTATGGAAGCCTTGGGAACAACAATCTCTCCGGAAGCAAGTTTTATCTCTCCGCCCCTGGAAAGCAATTTAAAAAAGACCGGCATCTCCTCAAAGGTTTTATTAACCACTTCCAATGTATAAAGATTGGCCACATGGCTGCTGTCCATGACCGTATACATGGTGCCCGGAGAACGCAGAATGGTGGTTTCAATGGGACTACGGGTAAAAATAAGATAAGTAAGTAAAACAATTAAAGCCGTAAGTATGGCCGAATAAACCATAACCCGGGGCGTAAAGACCTTATGATCCCCCGAGGCGATATTGTTATAGGAGGCATACTTAATCAGCCCACGCGGCTTACCGATTTTATCCATTACGGCGTCGCAGGCATCCATGCAGGCCGTACAGTTTACGCACTCCAGTTGCGTGCCGTTGCGGATATCGATACCGGTGGGGCACACTTCAACGCACTGGTTGCAATCCACGCAATCTCCCTGATCGGGAGGCGGCGCCGTTTTTTTGGAAATACGTCCCCGTTTTTCTCCCCGTTTAAAATCATAGGAAACCACTATGGAGCTTTTATCCAGCAATACCGATTGAAAGCGTCCGTAAGGACAAACGATAACACAGGCCTGCTCACGAAACCAGGAGAATATAAAATAAAAGACCCCGCTAAAAGCGAGCACGGCAATAAAGCCGGCCATATGGTGTGAAGGCGGTTCGGAAATGATTTGCAGCATTTTTTCACTGCCAACAATATAGCCCATGAACATATTGCCAATAAGAAAGGCTATGCCAAAAAAGATGGTATGTTTTAAAGCCTTTTTAAAGAACTTTTCGCCGTTCATGGGCATGGCATTCAGCTTTTTCTGCTGCCGGGCGTCTCCCTCTATCATGTATTCGATTTTACGGAAAACCATTTCCATAAAAACCGTTTGCGGACAGGCCCAGCCACAGAACACCCTTCCGAATACCGCCGTAAACAGAACGATAAAGATGACAAATGTAATCATGGCCAAAAGAAACAGGTGGAAGTCCTGCGGCCAAAAGGCCACTCCGAGAATAACGAACTTTCTTTCCAGAAAATTCAGCAGCAACAACGGCTGTCCGTGTACCC
This sequence comes from Calditrichia bacterium, assembly GCA_027006055.1. Lineage (GTDB taxonomy): Bacteria > Calditrichota > Calditrichia > Calditrichales > J004 > J004. The sequence continues at coordinate 18,450 of JALTKX010000016.1, forward strand.
GGATAAAAGGCCCCGCAAAAAAGAGGGCCAGTAAAAACCAACTGAAATAGGTGCGGGCGTTATAAAAACGGCCCTTCGGTTTTTTTGGGTAAATCCAGATACGTTTTCCCGTTTTATCCACCGTGGCAATATGATCACGAAAGGAATCTTGTCGCCCTTGCTTATCAGCGGGGTCTTGCTTCATGGTTTAATCTCCGTATGCTTCTCCCTGAGGCGCCTTGCCATTGGGAGGATTGCTACCTTTCAGGCTCAGAATATAACTGGCGGCCTGCAACAGTTTTTCCTCGGGCAACACGGGCTTCCAGGCAATCATCCCTTTTGTGGGCACGCCTTCCTGAATAACCTTTACGATGGCGTTAAAGGAACCGTCGCCATGCAACCAATATTTGTCCGTCAGATTCGGCCCGATGATACCTTCGCCTTTTTGCCCGTGGCAGGCGGCACAATTCTGTATAAAGACCTTGTGCCCTTCTTCCAGGGAGGCGGCGTCGGTAAAAGGCTCATAATTGACGGCCGGTTCTTCCTTTGCCTCTTCTTTTTCCGCAACTACCGGCGCGGCGCCGGCGCCACCGGAAGGCTCATTTTCCGATACGGTTGGCCTCTCGGCCCCTTTACCGGCCAGGGGCGATGTATACCCCGGAACCGAGGCGGACGCCTCCGTCGAAGCCGTCCAGTTAGGGTTCATCTCCTTTTGGTATTCCGCGATCTGCAAATCGCCCATTCCGAGCACATGGTAATACAGAAGATACAACACTGCCCAGATAATGGTGAAATAGAAAAGGTTTAGCCACCAGGGCGGCAATTTATTGTCCAGCTCCTGAATCCCATCATAATTGTGATCCAAAAGTTTTCCATCTGCTTTAGACATGTTTATTCTCCTTTGGTTACAGAATCATCTTCCAACGGGAGTTCCGCCATATGCCTTACCTTGCGCCTGGGCATGGTGACCACCCAAACGGTTACCCCGGTAAAGATAAGGAAGAACACGATCAGGGAGATTATTGGAAAGATGCCTACTCCGTTTATACTTTCAAGAACATGGCGTATCATACGCGCATCCTTTCTAAATTAGGCGCTCTGTTACTGAGCGCCTGTTTTACTTCCCTTGATATCGGTTCCCAGCCTTTGCAGGTAAGCAATCAAGGCGATGATTTCCTTATCGGAATCCACCGTAACTCCCTGATCCTTTAACCTGGACGCAATCGCTTTGGCCTGTGCCTGCATATCGGCAATGGATTCTTGATCAAAACCCTCGGCATAGGGTACGCCCAATGTCTGCATGGCGCGGATTTTAGCCGGCATATCCTCTGTGTTCATGGTATCTTCCAGCAACCAGGGGTAGGGCGGCATCAACGAACCGGGCGACATGGAGCGCGGATCCTTCATATGATTATAATGCCAGGCATCCGGATATTTACCGCCGATACGGTGCAGGTCCGGGCCGGTACGCTTGGAACCCCACAGGAAGGGATGATCATATACAAACTCACCCACCTTGGAATATTCCCCGTAGCGTTCCGTTTCCGAACGGAAGGGACGTATCATCTGGGAATGGCAGTTGTTACAACCCTCGCGGATATAAATATCACGTCCGGCCAATTCCAGCGGCGTATAAGGTTTTACGCTTGAAATGGTGGGTATGTTGGACTTCACCAGATACATGGGGATCATTTCCACGGCGCCGCCGATAATCACCAGCACGGTGGCCCAAACGGTAAATTGACCGGCGCGGCTTTCAATCCAACGGTGCCAGTAGGACTCAGCCGGGGGCGGGCCTTCCAGGGCGGCCGCTTCCGCTTTTTCGTCAGCGATAAGCGAACCGGATTTGGCCGTTACATAAAGGTTCCAGGCGCCCACGCACACACCTGTCAGGTACAGCAAACCGCCAAAGGAACGGGCCACGTACATCGGTACGATTTGCAGAACCGTTTCCAGAAAATTCGGATATTGCAGAAAACCGTCGGCGGTGAATTCTTTCCACATCAGGCTTTGGGTAAACGCGGCCCAGTACATCGGCAATACATAAAAGATGATACCCAGGGTGCCGGTCCAAAAGTGAAAATTGGCCTGCTTGCGCGAGTGCAGTTTGGTGCCAAATATTTTCGGTACCAGCCAATAGAGCATGCCAAAAGTGATAAAACCGTTCCAGCCCAGGGCGCCTACATGCACATGGGCAATGGTCCAGTCCGTATAATGGGAAATGGCGTTGATGCTTTTGATGGAGAGCATCGGTCCTTCAAAGGTGGACATACCGTACGCGGTAACGCCTACCACCATGAATTTCAGAATCGGGTCCTCGCGCACCTTGTCCCAGGCGCCGCGCAGGGTCAGCAGACCGTTAAGCATCCCCCCCCATGAGGGCGCGATCAGCATGATGGAAAAAACCGTTCCCAGGGACTGGGCCCAGTCCGGCAGAGCGGTATATAACAGGTGATGCGGTCCGGCCCAAATATAGATAAAGATCAGAGACCAGAAATGGACGATGGACAGACGATAGGAAAAAACGGGTCTTTCCGCCGCCTTGGGCAGGAAGTAGTACATCAGACCCAAAAACGGGGTAGTCAAAAAGAAGGCCACGGCATTGTGCCCGTACCACCATTGGGTCAGGGCGTCCTGCACACCGGCAAACAGAGAATAACTCTTCCAAAAAGTTACCGGAATTTCAAAAGAGTTTACAATGTGCAACATGGCCACGGTAACCACCGTTGAGATGTAGAACCAAATAGCCACATAAAGATGACGCTCGCGACGCCTGGCAATGGTACCGAACATATTGATACCAAACACAACCCAGACCACGGCGATCAGAATATCGATGGGCCATTCCAGCTCCGCATACTCCTTGCTGCTGGTAAAACCCAGCACCAGCGTAACGGCAGCCAGCACAATAATTAATTGCCAACCCCAAAAGTGGATTTTACTAAGCGTATCATTAAACATGCGCGCCTTTAGCAGGCGTTGCAACGAATAGTACGCTCCGGTAAAGATGGCGTTACCGGCAAAAGCAAAAATCACCGCATTGGTGTGCAGGGGACGTAAACGACCGAATGTCGTGAACGGTATGCCAAGATTCAGAGCCGGATAATACAGCTGTATGGCAATGGTCAATCCCACCAGCATACCCACAATGCCCCAAACGATGGTAGCTATTGCGAAGTTACGCACGATGCGATTGTCATAGTAATAGGTCTCAACCGCCATATACTACTCCTCCTTCTTTGTATGGTTAGTACGAGTTTTTTTTTCTGTTTTTTTTTCGGCGTCATCAAACAGCATGCGCATGGCCGGCGTAACGGGATCATCAAACTGCCCCTGTTTTACCGAACGTACAAATGCCCATAAAAATCCCACGGCCACCAGAAAACTGAAGGCTATAAGAATAAAAATGACTTCCAAATGTATTAAAACCCCATTTTTCTTGCGGTAAAACGTGCCGCCACCGTTGCAAAAACCACAACCGAAATGGACGACAAGGGCATCAGAATTGCGGAGACCAGCGGTGATAAATAACCGCTTACGGCAAAACTAATCCCAACAATATTATAAAGAAAGGATATTGCAAAACTTATAAGCACGATGCGGTAGCCCATGCGGCCGTAGCGTAAAAACCGGGGCAGCCAGGTAAAGCGACCGGCATCTAAAATTGCATCGCAGGCCGGTGAAAACGCATTGATATCCTCCGAAATGGAGATCCCTAAATCACTCTGCTTCAGAGCGCCCGCATCATTTAGGCCATCCCCTATCATCAATGGTTTATCACCGGAATCCTGCAAGTGCAATATATATTCACGTTTGTCATTGGGCGATTGATCAAACTTCATCGTCGCCCGGATATTCAGTTTGTTAAATAAGTTGTAAAGATAATCTTTTTCCGAGGCATTATCACCTGTAATCAAGGAAATTTTATAATGTTTGCTCAATTCAAGTAAAAACTTTTCTATACCGGGGCGGTATTTATTCTTTATCGTCATATAGCCCAGATACTCCCCGTCTATGGCAACAAAAACCACCGAGCTGTTTTCCGGGAAAGCCACGTCCCTGTCTCCGGCGACAAAGGTTTTGTTGCCCATCCGCACTTCATGACCGTCAATCCGTCCCTCGATGCCCTTGCCGGGAATCTCCTTAAAGGTTTCCACGGTCTTTTGCTCCGCCCGGGAAAAATAGTCGGCGATAAAACGGCTTAGGGGATGTATGGATTGCGAGGCAAGCGAGCGGATCAGGGCGCGTTGTTGTTCATCCGGGCTGAAGGAACAGGCCACATGCGGCTTGCTCTGCCAGGTCAGGGTACCGGTTTTATCCAGCACAATATGGTTGATGCCCCACATCTCCTCTATGGCGGCGGCGTTTTTCAGATAAAACTTATTCCGGCCGAAAATTCGCATCACATTGCCAAAGGTAAAGGGAATAGAAAGGGCCAGGGCACACGGACAGGCTACGATCAAAATGGCGGATATCACGTCCACGGCCTTATGCCACTCCACCTGATACCACCATATTCCGGCCAGCGTGGCAATCACCAGAACCACTATCGTAAAATACCGGGCCACTTTATCGGATAAATCGGACAGGGGGTGCTCATCATCCTTATTAAAAGTATCGCTGTTCCACAATTTTGTCAGATAGCTTTGGGAAACGTTTTTAATGATGCGCACTTCCGTTGCCGGTCCCCGCAGTCGGCCGCCGGCATAAACAATTTCATTTCTGTACTTTTCCACCGGCGTGGATTCTCCGGTAACAAAGCTATAATCTATGGCGGCGCTGTCGGCCATTAACATGGCGTCCGCCGGTATCAGTTCCTGGTTGCGCAGCAGAACCACATCGCCAATGGCCAGCCGGGAAATGGGAATCACTTTTGTGCCATCCCCTTCCCTTACCGTTACCGAAACGGGAAAATAGGATTTATAATCCCTTTCAAAGGAGAGGGTGGCATAGGTTTTATCCTGAAAGAGACGGCCCAGCAATAAAAAGAATATCAGGCCGTTAAAAGAGTCCAGATAACCGGGACCGCTCTGGGTTACAATTTCAAAAACACTGCGCCCCAGCAAAACGGTAATCCCCAGAGCTATGGGGACGTCGATATTCAAAATACGCCGGCGCAGCCCCTTATAGGCGGAAACATAGTAGCCCGAGGCGCTGTACAGCAAAACAGGAATGGAAAGGGCGATATTCAGAAAACCGAAGATGTATTTGAATTGCGGGGTTAAGCTGTTGCCCGCGTCAAGATACTCGGGAAAATTAAGCAACATGGAATTGCCAAAGGCAAACCCGGCAACACCTATTTTCAGATACAGGCTGCGATTGGCTTTTTGCTCTTTCTTTCCTTCCAGGTCTTTTAAACTTATTTGCGGCTCATAACCGATCGAGGCCAGCAGCTCCACCAACTCACGCAGGCTGATTTCGCTGTCCTTATAAGTAAAACTGGCTTCCTTTTTAACAAAGTTAACCCGGGATTGCACTATGGCCGGATTGAGTTTGTAGATTTTCTCCAACAACCAGATGCAGGAGGAACAATGCATGGAGGGGATGTAAAAAGTAACGCGCGACATTCCCGCGTCGGAAAAGTCCACCAACTGGCGGATTACCGAGGCGTCGTCAAGATAGTTGAATTTTTCCCTGAACAGCGGTGTTTTCATGCTGGCGCCCGGATTTTCATCCAAATCATAATAGGTGCACAAGTTGTTCTCGTTCAGCATTTCATAAACCAGCTTACAGCCGTTGCAGCAAAATACCTTATCCTCAAGAACAATTTGCTCGTCACGGCACGGTTCGCCGCAATGATAGCACTTAATATCCTTATCCGTTAGCGTATATTGCATAAATCATTCAACATCTTGTTTTAATTGGCGGCAAACACTACCAAAAGCGTGCCAGAAATCCATCCCCTTGTCCAAATGCCGTCGTTGTCCGGCCATAAGCGCAAAAAGAACATTTTAACCTTTCCGTACTTACCGGGCCGATTCTCACATGTTGGAAAAACAATCCTATAACAACGATGAAATTAAGACAACAATAACTTTTATTTTGGAGGGAAAAATAAGCAAGATCAAAGAAAAAACAAATTTCTTTTACAAGGCATAAGCCCTTGAATGCAAAAGGTTTATAAGCATAAACAAATGTTTTGCCCGTTACCACAACCGATTTGAAGAACCCGGCTCTGCCATATATTTCTTAAATTTGGAAACATCCCCGCGGACATTCTCAATTATGAGAAGGTTTTTACCCCTGAGCCGGGTAAAAAAACGCAAAATTATTGAAACAAGCGGATTCCATCCCTTGGCACTATTCTTGTAACACCGGTTGCAAATTGTATGGAGTTCATGTGACAGATCAAATGCAAAATATACGAATCCTGATACTGGAACAGGATACAGAATTCCGCAACTCCCTCTCCCGGTTGCTCAGGCGTCGCGGGTTTGACGTTTTTCAGACCGCGGCCTTTGAAGAAACCGGCGACTATGGTAAAAAAAGGCAACCCGCGCTGATCCTGTTCGGCTTTGAGAAACCCACTTCCGAAAATCTGGAAAAAGTACGCGGCCTGATGGCCCGTTTCCCGGCCACGCCCCTTATCCTTATCACCACCTTTGACCGCAACGAGTTGGGCGATGATATCAAAAACAGGGCACACATCCACATACTTAATAAGCCGGTAAAAAAGGATCATTTGATACAAACGCTGGAAAGCCTTACACTACACAACGCCAGAGACTAAACGGTCGGCAGGACTCCTCTGTCCATACATTTACCCGGAGTTTATCCCATGCGCGTTAAAGGTATTAACACATTTGCCAAAACCCTCGGCGTTCTGCTGTTGGCCTGGCTTCTTTTTTTAACCTGGCGTTACTATTTCAAGGCCTCCTTTGGAACGGACTACCCTTCCGGCGGCAGGCTTACGCCGTCGCAACGGGCCATGGATATCCGCGCCTATCATTTTGACATTCATGTAAAGCCCGAAGAAAAAAAGCTATTTATCACCCTCGATATCGATCTGCGCCTGTCGCAAACGCCGCCCGACACCCTGCTTTTTGATTTTATCGACGGGTATGGCATTGAATCACTCGTTTTCGACGGCCGGGAAGTAAAAAATTATTTTTACAAAGATAACCGGCTGGGCTGGCTGCCCCGCACCGAAAAAGCCCCCCGGCGCGACGCCCGGGTGACCATTCGCTACAACGGCGTTCCGCCCGAAGCCCCGCGTCCGCCCTGGCAGGGTGGATTTGTTTGGGACAAAGACAGCGAGGGTTACCACTGGGTTACCCTGGCCTGTCAGGGCGAGGGCGGCAAGATATGGTTCCCCACCAAGGATACACAAACGGACAAGCCGGACAGCCTTACCATGAGCATCACGGTGCCCGCGCCCTACTTTGTTCCGGCCACCGGCCGCCTTCGGGCTGTCGATACCCTGGGCGACAGTCTGCGCTATCGTTGGACCTCACGTTACCCCGTCAGCAGCTATGGCATCAATTTTGGCGTGGGCCGTTATATTCCCCTTAGCGATACACTGAACAGCATCCGCCCGCAAACCGTTCCCGCTTTTTTTTACAGCCTGAGGGAGGATTCGGCCGAAAATGTTTTTTTACTCCAACATCTGAAACAACAGGTACACGTTTTTGAATCCCTGTTTGGGCCCTACCCCTGGCCCGATGACAAGCTGGCCGCCATGCAAACCCCCTACCTTGGCATGGAACACCAAACCCTGAACGCCTATGGCAACCGCCACCGCTATGAGGAAGTTGGCGGCCACACCGTCGATGTTTTAATGTTACACGAACTGGCCCACGAATGGTGGGGTAATTTTATCTCCGCGGCCGACTGGGCCGACTTTTGGCTGCACGAGGGCTTTGCCACCTATGCCGAGGCCCTTTATGTGGAGCGGGTTGCCGGCAAAACCGCCTATTTTGATTACATGAGAAGAAAAATGCGCGCCATCCGCAACAGAAAACCGGTGATTGCGGGCAAAAATTTAAGTACCACCGAAGCCTACAACGGGGATGTGTATAATAAGGGCGCCGCCTTTTTGCACTCCCTGCGCTTTGTTCTCGGGGACAGCCTCTTTAAAAACATGCTTTATCATTGGGCCACCGATTCCACCACCCGTGGCGGTAAAACCGTGGTCACGGCCGATTTTCTAAATCATGTAAACCGCTACGCCTCCACGCCGCAAGACAGCCTGTTTAATTTTTTTCTGAACACCACCCGCCGGATCGAGGTGCATGTGGATTCCGTTGCCGCCAACCGCTACCGTATCTCCCTGCCCGGCATTCACTTTCCCCTGCCCTTACAGGTGGATGGTTCCTCGGGCGGGCGGAAGGAAATTATCCCCCCCGGTGGTCTTTTGGTGGAAAGCATCGGCTACCCCATGATAGACCCGGATGACTGGTACTATAAAAAAGAAACCGTTTTTTCCGGCGGGCAATAAACCTCCCGCCTTTTGGGCCGGTGGCAGGAAAAAGGGATTTACCTGAGCAGCATCACCTTTACCGTTTGCCGCCAACCGGCATCCGCGCGCACCTCCACAAAATAAACCCCGCCGGAATAACCATTCATATCCAGCGCCACGCGGCTCTCACCGGCATCGAACCAGGCCGGCGGATGCTTAAACAGCAGCTCGCCACGGACATTCCACACCGATATACGCAACCGTTCCCGTCGCTCCAGTTGCAGGCGCAGTGTGGTACGCGGATTAAAAGGGTTGGGGTAAGCCGACAACAGGCGCAAACTTCGCGGTATCGGCCGGGTTTCGGCCAGGGAACTGATCACACCGCTGTTCCTGAACACAAACAGGTTAACGCTGTACTCGCGCAGGGCCCGGCTCAGGGGGACGCCGCTATCGGGCAGGG
>JALTKX010000017.1 GCA_027006055.1 Calditrichia bacterium
CCACACCGCCGGCCAGCAGGGCCGGGTTGCCGCCGCCACCATCGCCGGCGAAGACATGGTCTACGACGAGACCAAGGATTCGGGCGTGATCTTCACCCGTCCCGAAGCCGCCTTCGTCGGCTTGTCCATGGAACAGGCCAAAGCCCGCGGCATCGACGCCGCCGAGGTCAAGGTGCCCATGAGCATCGACGCCAAGGCCATGATCACCAATGAAACCCACGGCATGATCAAGATCGTCGCCGACAAGGCCAGCCACCGGGTCATCGGCGTGCACTTCCTCGCTGATCACGCCGACACCCTGATCGGCGAAGGTGTGATGATGGTCGCCGGGGAAATGACCCTGGAACAGATCGGCCAGGCCATTCATCCCCATCCGACCCAGACCGAGCTGTTCGGCGAACTGGCACGGCGGCTGGCCTCGCGCCTGCGCCGGGCCGAGAAACGCAAGAAAAAATAGAAACAGGGGAAAGATGCAGGATACAAGGTACAAGGATACTGCTTTGGCGCTATCGCGCATCATCATCCTGTGATGCGTGATTGTTACATGCCTGTAAATTTGGATTCGACATCCATGTTTTTATGAAGAATTCGAATGATGGTGATTTTATTTTTTGTTGTTTCGCGATAAAAAATAATGTGGCTGCCTTGCGGGAATTTCCTGTAACCGGTTTGAATATAATCACACTTTTTACCAACCGACGGGCTTTCTGACAGAAGGTGAAAAACATCGTCGAATTGCCTGATATACAAATAGCGCTGCTCCCGGCCCCAGCGTTTTTCGGTATATCGGGCAATTTTCCCCAAGTCTTCTTTCGCCTTCCGGGTTAGCTCAAATGCTTTCATTTGTCATTTTCGCTATCCAGTTCAGCCATGAATGTTTCAAACTCATAATCCGCAATACCGCTCTGTTCGCCTTCCTTAAGCATTTGCCTCAAGGTTTCCAGCCTTGTTTCCGTATTTTCGAGCAATCTGAGTGCAGCCCGGACCACTTCACTCGCTGAACCAAACCGGCCGCTTTCCACCAGGCCGGCGATAAATTCGTCAAAGTGCTCACCGAGAGTCATGCTGGTATTTTTTGCCATAACGCACCTCACAAGTACCAATATATACCAAATAATGGTATTGAATGCGTGGCAAGTCAACTAGGCTGAGGAAAAAACACCCCGCCTCTTTCGGTTGATGCCTCTTTGTATCTTTCCCCCTTTTCCCTTGCATCTGCTTTTTTTTGGAACAGCTTTTGCATTTTTCCGGGCATGTCCGGAAAAATGCGCTTTTCTCTTATTCCGCTGCTGGTTGTGTCGGCGCTGCCTGCCCGTGCCGGCTACCAGTTTTTCAAGGCTCCGGTGGAGGAGTCGCTGTGGACGGTGGATTCCTCGCCGTTGCTGTGCCGTTTGCGCCATCCGATCCCGGGCTATGGCGAGGCGGAGTTCGCTCACCGGGTGAAGGGCGGGCTGGAGTTCTCCCTGCATGTGAAACAGGCGGCCAGCCGCCCGGAGCAGGCGCGCCTGCTATCGCGTTCGCCGGAGTGGAAACACGTGGCTGATAACCGGGATTTCGGTTCGCTGCCGGTGGTCGAGGGCAATACGCCTTTCTACCTGCAGGACGGCTGGGCCGCGCGACTGGTGGCGGAGCTGGCCGAGGGCATGGAACTGCAGTTCATCTATCGTGACTGGGCCGACGGCAGCGACGAAGTCACCGCCATCGTGCGGCCGATCAATTTTACCTCCGCCCTGGCCGATTTCCAGCAGTGCGAACAACAACTGCTGAACTTCGACTTCGAGGACGTTCGCCAGACCGTCATTCTCTATGGTTTCGGCAAGACCGCGCTGGACAGTGACAGCCGTCACCGGCTGGATCGAATGATCCGCTATATGAAACTGGATCCAACGGTGCGGGGCGTGCGCATCGACGGCTATACCGACAGCAAGGGATTGCAGC
>JALTKX010000018.1 GCA_027006055.1 Calditrichia bacterium
GGATTTATAGCCCAGCATTGGCACGGATGCAACATTTATTTTACAAAAATACAACAATCACCCCGTTTGTAACATTTTTGCAACAAACGGGTGGGCAAAAGGGGTCAGAGCCATTTTGGAAAATGGCTCTGACCCCTTATTGAGAGTCGGTGTGCGCAGATGTTGTATTCATGCAACAAAAAAGCCCCGGGCGGGGCTTCTTTCTACAGGTATTGGCTGGGGAACTAGGATTCGAACCTAGATTGACGGAGTCAGAGTCCGCTGTCCTGCCGTTAGACGATTCCCCAAAAAATCAGTGACGAGTTACGAGGGACGAGTGGCGAGGTCTTTTTTCATCTGGCCGCTGTCTTTTTCCTCGTAGTATCGGATCAGACCCCAGATCATTCTGGATATTTCCCTGGCTTCATCCTCAAATTTTTTAGCTGGTTTCGAATCGATAAAACCGGGAGCCCGACCAATCATCAATTGTGTCCATAGCTCACCGCAGGATCCTTTGGCCATTTTGAGAAACTGGATCCGGGTTCGATCTGTTTCCCTTTCATAACCTTCGGCGATATTCGATGCTACGGAAAGAGCTGCACGGGTAATTTGATCGCGAAAACCGTATTCCCGGTTGTCACGCATCAGCTTGTACAAATCAACAGACAAGCGGCAGGCGCGTTTCCAGACATCCAGATTTTCCAGCGATTCCATAAACCCCTCCCTGGGTTTGATTTCCAACCTCGTAACTCGTCCCTCGTCACTCGGCCCTGCTCGAAACGCTTTAGCGTTTCGAGTACTGCGGCCGCTTGCGCGCCTTGTGCAGGCCGACCTTCTTGCGTTCCACTTCGCGGGCATCGCGGGTGACGTAGCCGGCCTTGCGCAGGGGGCTGCGCAGCTCTTCGTTGTAGCGAATCAGGGCGCGGGTGATGCCGTGGCGAATCGCGCCGGCCTGGCCGTTGTTGCCGCCACCCTTGACGATGACATTGATGTCCAGGCTGTCCAGCATGTCGGCGACCTGCAGGGGCTGGCGCACCAGCATGCGGTTGGTTTCACGACCGAAATACTGGTCCAGCGGGCGATTGTTGACGGTGATGTTGCCGCTGCCACTGCTCAGGTAAACGCGGGCGGTGGAACTCTTGCGGCGGCCTGTACTGTAATATGTTTCTGCCATGTGACTTCCTTAAATCTCCAGTACCTTGGGTTGCTGGGCGCTATGCTGATGTTCGGGCCCGGCATAGACCTTGAGCTTGCGGAACATGGCGCGGCCAAGGCGGTTTTTGGGCAGCATGCCGCGCACGGCTGCCTCGATGATGCGTTCCGGATGCTCGGCCCGCTGCTTGTCCAGCGTGACGGTCTTCAGGCCGCCCGGATAACCGGTGTGGCGGTGATACTGCTTGTTCTTTTCCTTGTTGCCGGTGACAGCGACCTTGTCCGCGTTGATGACCACGATATAGTCGCCGGTGTCCACGTGGGGCGTGTATTCCGGTTTGTGTTTGCCGCGCAGACGGCGGGCAATTTCGGTCGACAGACGGCCCAGAACCTTGTTCTCGGCATCGATCACGTACCAGTCACGTTTGACGGTTTCCGGCTTTGCACTAACGGTTTTCATGCTTGTTGCGCCTTTGATGATAATCGCGTTCCAAAAAGAGGCGGAATGGTACTGAAATCAGGTGGAAGATACAAGGGGCAGTCGGCGAAAAGCCGCGGGCACAAATTTCAGGCAAAAAAATAGCGCGGAAAAGGGGGTAACCGCGCTGAAAGAAATAACCACCATAAGGAGGATGGAGGAGTCAAAAAACGATAAATCAGTGGGGCTTAATATAAGAAAATAATTATATTCTGTCAACCCTGCGAACCGTTTTTTGTTCCCCTCCCGGCGATTTTTTTACAAGGCATTGAAAAACAGGGAAAAAGTGGGCAACTATTTTTCCGCCCCGGGCGCCGGCGGGGG
>JALTKX010000019.1 GCA_027006055.1 Calditrichia bacterium
TGGCGTCCCTTACGATAAATTTATCTTTTGGGGAGCGGCCGGTATATTTACCGGTGGAAACCACCAGTGGTCCATCGCGGGAAATGATACCCTCGCCGTTAAACAGGGCTTCTTCATATAATTCGGCAGGCGTTAAATTCCAGTAGATATTATGTATATTATGTAATCCCAGGGAAGGGATTTCGTGATCCGTCCGTTTTTCTATTTGGTCAGACATGTGTCCTCCGGTATTAATAATAAGATCAAGTAAGTTACAAAGAACTTTTAGTCATATTCAAAAAAATATGCGGATAGTAAAAAAATGTTAATCAGACATTTACTTCCGCTTTCATTAAAACGCTTTCCACCTTACTGAGCAGCTCGTTGAAAGATACCGGTTTATGGATAACGGCATCGGCCTCAGCCATAAGTTTTCGTTCTTCATCGGGATGTTCGTAACCGGTTAAAAAGATAAAGAAACCCGTGTAGCCTTCATCCCGGATTCTGCGGAAGAAGGTTGGCCCGGACATACGCGGCATCATCACATCGGAGATGATCAGATCGAACTCACTTATCTCCATAACCTGCAGGGCGTCCCGTCCATCCGCCGCCCCCTTACACACATAGCCGGCGTTGTTAAAGATGTCGATCAGGGTCTCCAGAATTTCCTGTTCGTCATCGATGATCAATACCCGTGTACCGTTTCCATAACTGATGGGCGCGCTGGAGGCAAACAGATCGATGATCTGAGAGTCGAGATAATCTTTTTTTCGCAGGGAGGTTATATTTTTAAGGCTGCCGGTCAGGTCGGAAATCCGGTTGAGCATTTCCCGCGATTTTTGAAAATAGACCTCATGGGCGTCCGAGGTTTGGATCAGATGCAGATAGTTATAGAGGGCCTGCAGGGGCTGGGCAAACTCATGGGCCAGGGCGCCGGCCAGTTCCTTGATGCTGTTCAGCTTTTCCATCTGCATCATCTTGCGTTGGTTGGCCTTTAGGTTTTCCAGCGCTTCCTTCAACTCCGTCTGCGTTTGCATAAGTTGAAACTGGGTTCGGCGCCGTTCCGAAATATCACGCAGGATGCACACCAGTTGCCGTTTTCCCTTTCGCTTAAAGACCGAAACGGAAATATCCACCGGCAAATTGCTACCATCCGCGCGGATCAGATGAATCTCCCTTTGTTGATCCCTGTGCTCCTCCCGGGCCTTGTCTACCAATCCGGTCAGATCATGCTGACGGTTAAAGATTTCATGAAAGGGTTTATTTAAAATATCGGCATACTCCCCGCCAAACAAAGTGACAACCGCTTCGTTTATAAAGGCAATATTCTGCTGCTCGTTTACATGGATGATGGCATCCCGCGCGCCCGAGGCAATGGCCTTAAATTTTTCCTCGTTCTCCTTCATCATCTCCTGGGCCATATGGTACTGGGTCATGTCACGCAGGCGGCACAACCAGGCTTTTTGTTTTTCCCACCAGATCATGGTCACGGACATTTCGATATTTTTATCCGGAGCATCGGTAATAATAACCCTTACGGGATCGCTGCTCGCCCCGGCCACGGGTATGCCGAATACGGCGCCAAACAGCTCCGAAGCGCTGCGTTTAAAAAGCTTTTCCGCCATGGGATTGGAATAAAGAATCATACCATTCTGATCCACCACCAGCAAACTGTCCCGGTCGTTTTGAATGATGGAATTCAGGCGTTGCTCAAGTTGGGAGGAATTACCGGCCAGTTCACGTAACCTTTGCGCTTTTTGCTGACGGCCATGGGAAAAAAGAATAGCCTGGCGCACACGCTCCACGTTCAGCCTTTGCGGATGCCAGACATCCTGTGCTCCCAGCTCTATCCACCTGAGCGCGGCGGCCTCGTCCTCTTCACTGATAACAATCAAGGCCAGTTCAGGAAATTTATCACAGATATCGCCAATGGTTTTGACACTTGTTTCATG
>JALTKX010000020.1:0-270 GCA_027006055.1 Calditrichia bacterium
GTCAGCTAAAGGCCCTGCGCCGCCATGCCACCTTTTCGGCAAAAGAAACGCCCGACGGCATTTTTTTAACCCATGCCCATATCGGCCATTACAGCGGGCTGATGTATCTGGGTCGCGAAGCCATGGGAGCCGACAGCGTTCCCGTTTACGCCATGCCGCGCATGAAAGCCTTTCTGGAAAAAAACGGACCCTGGGAGCAGTTGGTACGCTTGGGTAATATTACCATATCCCCCCTTGAGGCCGGACGCACCGAGAAACTGACGCCAAAGC
>JALTKX010000020.1:280-1912 GCA_027006055.1 Calditrichia bacterium
CGATGTGGATTATGCCTTTGTCGATGCCACCTTTTTTGACGGGGAAGAGATCAACCATCGCGATATCTCCGAAATCCCGCATCCCTTTGTCATCGAAAGTATGGCCTTGTTTAAAAAGCTATTAGCCGCCGAAAAAAACAAAGTGTACTTTATCCACTTTAACCACACCAATCCCCTTTTGCGGGAGCAGAGCAAACAGCGACAGGCGGTTGTATCGGCCGGGTTTCATATTGCCGCACCCGGTCAGGTCTTTCCGTTTTAATCGAAGAGTCCTTGATTATAATATACACGCTTATTATATTTGCATTTATCATGTGGGTGTGGAGGCCTCATCTCCGAGGCTGCAGCGGAATATTAATGGCAGGGGGTATTTGATGAACATTACAAAAACATTAAACGACTTTTTAAAAGTGTTATCCCTTTGGGAAAAGGCCCTGGAGGATTACCAGGCGGAGCATCTGAAAATAAAAGCCGAACAAGGCGGCTGGACCCTGGGACAGCTTTATAATCACTTGATTGGTTCGGCTCTGAATTTTCATATAAAAGAGATGGAGAAATGTCTTGCTTCCGAAGAGGGACGAAACAGGTCAAAGAATATTAAAGGCTTTATGAGTTTTAATATATTGCATGGTTTTCCGCCGGTAAAAATCAGTGTTCCGCCATCGGAGGAGTACACACCGGCAGAGGAGGAAAACCCCGGGGAGCTGGCCAACGGGCTGAAGCAGGTGCGCGGAGGCATGGAACAGATGGCCGTTCTTCTTAAAGAAAAAAAGAAAAGTGGAAAAACAGCCCATCCGGCACTGGGCTACCTGAATGCCCGTGAATGGTTCCGGCTGGTGGAGATGCATTACCGCCATCATCTGCGCCAAAAGGAGACTTTTGATGAGGTTATTAAATTAAAGGCGGAAGAAAATGGCTGAAACAGAGAATCTACGGGAGGAGGAAAACCCCTTTTACTATAAAACGGCCGGGGAGTCAACCGGATTTTTATTGTGGCAGGTGCACAACCAGTGGCAACGGGAAATCAAAAAGAGCCTGAAAGAGTTTGACCTTACCCATACGCAGTTTGTTATTTTGGCCTCGGCCTATTGGCTTACCCTGCGGCAGGAAACCGTTACCCAGGTAAGAATTGCCCGGCTTTCCCATAGCGATGTTATGATGACCTCCAATGTGATCCGCGCCCTGGAAAAGAAGCATCTGTTAAAACGAAAAGAACATGAAAGGGATACGCGGGCCAAACAGGTGGTTTTAACGGAAAAGGGAAAAAAACTGCTCTCCGGCGCGGTGCGGGCGGTTGAATCCTTTGATCGCCGTTTTTTCGGAGCCCTGAGTGAGCCGGCCTCTTTTAACCGCGCCCTGGAGGAGCTGTTAAAATAGGCGATGAACGGATTCACACAGGGGCGGAAAAGAATAGTAAACCGGAGAGATTCCGTTTCAAGCCTGTCCCTGATTTTGTCTGCGCGGCACATTTCCACTAAGTTCACCCGCGGTCGGGTATCCATGGTCCGGCTAAAAATGAATTTTACTCCCCTTCCTTAAAGAAAAGGCCAAACCGCAAACAGGCCCGGTTCTCCGCGTTTTTATTTTGGGAAAACTTCCAACCGCCGAAACCCTGTTTTGTTTACCTGCCGT
>JALTKX010000021.1 GCA_027006055.1 Calditrichia bacterium
GGTGTAACCGCCAACATATTAACCGGTTCGGAAGAGGGCAGCAGTTCCGTGGAGAACGACGGTCTTCTGGACAGTGAAAGCAGCTATGCCATCGATTACAGCGGATTGATAATAGACGTGGGTGTTTTGGCCCGTCTTTCGGAAATGATCAGCGTGGGCGCTACCATAAGCCTGCCGCATGAAAGAAAATATTCCTTCACCGATGTGAATGGTATTGATCCCGGGTTGGAAGGCACGCTGAGCGCGCCCTTGTTTTACCGCGTGGGCGTTGGCGTGCGCCCCACGGACAAGCTGTTGCTAGCCGCCGACTATAACAGCAGGCCTATTTCACAGGTTAAGCTTGAAAACGGCAACACCCTGGCCGATTTTGATGTGCCCGATGTGAACTCTTTTCATATAGGTCTTGAATATCTGCTGGGCTCGGAAACCATTATCCCCATCCGTTTGGGATATTATACCAATCCCCTGGGTATACGCGACGTGGATAATAATGAAGTTATTGCCGGCGTAATCACCGCGGGTACGGGTATTGCCCTGGGTAATGTTATCCTGGATGCCAGTATCGAAGTGAGCGGCTATCAGCAAACACTGGATAACAGTGGTTCGAACAACATCACCTTTACGGAAGGCGACGTGTTTATTACCCTCGGCGCGGTTATTCATTTGGGAGAATAAACCCTTTGCATATTGAATAGTACCGGAACTCCGGTACTATATGACGACTGATAAAGCCTCACAAGAAATTGCGGGGCTTTTTTTATTCTTGCACACGTTCCGGGATATAAAATGCAAGGAACTTGTATATTTATCTTTTTGCTTTAAAAAGCAAATGCCTTTAAATTTAACGGCTTGTTTAGAGCCCCATTAGCTCAGTAGGATAGAGCACGGGATTCCTAATCCCGGTTAGCCCAGGTTCGAGTCCTGGATGGGGCACCAGAACCAAAACATTCTAACTCAAGGAGTGACGATACATGCTTAAAGCACAAAAAAAAATGACTAAGAAAGAGCTTAAACGCGATCCACTGCTGGATACGATGGTTCGGACACAGACTTTTTATGAAGACAATAAAAAACGAATACATGGCATAGGCGGCGGGTTTATCGCCATAGCCCTGATAATTTTCCTGCTGAGCTTTTTGCACCAGAGTAACGAAACCGAGGCCGCCATTCTTTTAGGTAAGGCCCAGGCCGAGTTTGAAGACAGGAATTTTGATAAATCCCGCCAGTTCCTTGAGTATCTGATCGACGGTTATACGGGTACTACCTCCGGTGACCAGGGCATCTTTCTGCTGGCAAATATAAATTATCAGGAAAAGAAATACGCCGAGGCCCGCGAGCTATTTCAGAAGTTTGTAGACAATTACTCCGGCAGCAATATTCTGCTCTCATCCGGATATGCCGGACTGGGCGCCTGTTATGAGGCCGAGGGCAACTACGGCGAGGCCGCCAAGGCCTTTTTACAAGCCTGGAAAGCCGCGGATGATTTTCCCGAGGCGCATGACTATTTGTATAACGCGGCGATAGATTTTGAATTTGCCGGAGATATTCAAAAGGCTACCGAATATTACAATAAACTGATTGACGAATATCCCGATTCTTCCCATCTTTTTGACGCCAGGGCTAAAATAGCCATGCTGGCGGCTAACTAAGGAAAACAGTCATGGGCCTTTTACCCCCGGAAGAAGAACTCTTTCTACCGGTTTACAAAAGATTTCCGGCCATGATCGACCATGGCCGGGGTGTGTTCCTTTATGACGTTGAGGGCAAAAAGTATCTCGATTTTCTTTCCGGGATTGCCGTTAGCGCCCTGGGGCATAATCATCCCGATGTTGTGGAGGCCCTGAAAAAGCAGCTTGAAAGAAACCTGCACCTGAGCAACTACTTTATTCAGGATGTTCAACTGCGACTGGCTTCTAAACTTCTATCCCAAACACCTTACGATAAACTATTTTTTGCCAATAGCGGCACCGAGGCCATAGAGGGCTTAATAAAGCTGGTCCGCAAATGGGGCGGAAAAAAGGGAAAGAAAAAAATAATAGCCTTTGAAGGCGGCTTTCATGGCCGGACCCTGGGAGCGGTAAGCATTACGGGGCAGGGCAAATACCGCGATAGTTTTGAGCCCCTGTTGCCCGGAGTGGAGATTGTGCCCTATAATGATGTGACAAGCTTTGAAAAGGCGCTTGCTCCGGATGTGGCCGCCGTTTTTTTTGAAGGAATTACCGGCGAGGGCGGCATACGTCCCGTATCTCCGGAGATGTTGCAGGCCCTGAAAAAAGGACGCGACGCCTATAACTATCTGATTGTTGTCGATGAAATCCAAACCGGCGTGGGACGGACCGGGCGTTTTTATTACTCGGAGAAATTCCCGTTTGTACCCGATGCGCTGGCCACGGCCAAGGGACTGGGAGGCGGTTTGCCCCTGGCGGCTTTTTTAGTGGCCGGGCACTTAAGCCATGTGTTTGACCCCGGAGAGCATGGCACAACCTATGGCGGCAATCCCCTGGCCTGTGCCAGCGGGCTGGCCACGGTAACGGCCGTGGCAAAAACATCCTTTTTGCAACAGGTTGCCGAAAACGGAAAATATCTGATGACACTTTTGCGGGATACCGCGGCCCGCTTTCCTCAATTATGCGGGGAAGTGCGTGGAGAAGGGCTGATGTGCGGCATGGATGTAAGCCGTAACGGTCCGGAAATAATGCGTGCCGCTTTTGAGAAAGGACTAATCTTCAACATAGCGGGAGGCGGCGCCACGCTGCGCTTTTTACCGCCGCTTATCGTGGAAAAGGCGCACATGGATGAAGCCGTCGAGATATTGACAGACACACTAAAAACATTCCAATAAAAATTGTGTACGACTATTTGTTTATATCCGAACAGATGTTAAGCCTTTCGGCGGTACTCTGTTTTTACTTCATCGATCATTATAGTCGCTATCAGCATAAAAAATGGCTGGATCCTCAATTTAAAACGCCGTCCCACAGCGCACGGATAAACCGGGTATTGCTGACGACGGCCATTGTTCTTTTGGGACTGGCATTTTTATCTTCTCAAATATTTACCATAGTGTATGCCTCCGGCATATCGGAACTGGAGCCCCTTATTTTTATGGGCGGCGGGGTGCGTTGTATCCTTTTCCTAATGCTGTGGAGCGGCTGGCTTAATATTCTGTTTGTTCTGATGATGCTGACCTATTTTAAGCTTAAGCCCGGAGAACGGTATCCGGTTCTGCACAAAATGATGCTGGCAATGGGCGGGGTAGTGGTGACTCTGGCCATAGTAAAGGCCCTGGCATATCTTGTTTCATTAAAGTCGCTTTTAGTTCCGGCACTGAACCGTCCCGCCCATGATGGCGTAACCGCGGGCGGATTTATCTCTCCGGCGGAGCTTTTTATTCTCGCTATCCTGATAGTCATTTTTACTTTCAGTTACCGTCTGTTACGCTCAAAGCGCAAAAACCTCTATTACAGTATTTATCTGCTTGTAAATCTGCTGTTATTTTTGTTTTTACTGATTCCTTACTATCAATTGGGCACATTGCTGTTCAATGTAAATCTTCCTTCATCGGCGGGAGTAAGCGGCTTTACCTATGAGAGCCATTACGTATTGCTTGTTTTGGGCTTCCTGTTTGGCAGCGCGCTTATTTCCGTAATCATGGCGGGCGTCTATATCGCGCTTAGCGATAAGATGCTGGTGCCTTCCTTCGGGAGGGCCTATGCCCTTAAATATGCCGCCATTAACTTTTTTACGGTACTGTTGCTATCCATGCTACCAATTTATCCACTATTAATAAAAACAGTTTTTTCTTAAGATCGGGACGGAGATTTTAATGTTTTCACAAAAATTATTAATCAGGCTGAAGAATGCATTCAATATTGCTGTTCTAACCGGGGCAGGGGTGTCGGCGGAAAGCGGCGTTCCAACCTTCCGGGGCAAGGACGGCCTGTGGAAGGACAAGGAAGTGGAAAAACTGGCCACGCTGGAAGCCCTGGAAAATGATCCGAAGCTGTTTTGGGAGTTTTACTCCTGGCGTCGCCAATTGCTTAAGGAGATAAAGCCCAACTTCGCCCATTTTTCCATGGTGGATATTGAAAATTATTTCGAGGATTTTACCCTGATCACTCAAAATGTGGACAATCTGCATACGGTGGCCGGAAACAGTAATGTGCTGGAGCTGCATGGCAACATTACCCGCAACCGTTGTTTGCGTTGTGACCATGTGGCGCCGATGGAACAAAGTGCCGGTCAGGAGATACCATATTGTGATAAATGCGGAAATATAATGAAGCCCGATGTTATCCTTTTTGGAGAGGCCTTAAACGAAAAGATTTTAAGAAAAGCTCAAACGGCCAGCGCGGAGTGCGAAGTCTTTTTCTCCATAGGAACCTCTTCCGTTGTGGAGCCTGCCGCATCGCTGCCCTATATTGCCAAGGGTAACGGAGCCTATCTGGTAGAGATTAACACGGAGGAGACGCCGCTTTCCGAAAACGCCGATGAAGTGATCCGTATGTCCGCTTCCAAGGCGTTAACCGGTCTGGTCATGATTTTGGATAGAATACGTTAATGAGAATTAAAGTTTTATATATAACCGCTCTGTTTGTCTTTAGTCTTACGGGCTCCTGCGCCTATTACAATACCTTTTTTAACGCGGAGCAGTATTTTAAATCCGCCCGTTTAAAGAAAGAGGCGGCTAGGGGCAGGGAAAAAATCCCTCGGGACGCCAAAAAGAACTTTCAAAAAGCCATAGAGAAATCCTGGAAGGTGATAAATCTCTATGGCGATAGCAGTAGTTGGGCCGATGACGCCTTGTTCCTCATCGGAAAAAGCCATTATGAACTGGAAGAGTATGACAAGGCCCGCGAGATATTTGAACAGTTTGCCCAAAAATATATTAATTCGGAGTGGTTGCCGGATTCTAAACTATGGCTGGGAAAGGCTTACCTGAAGCTGGGGGAGAATGAAAAGGCCCTGGAGAGATTCTCCGCCATTCTGGCCGGTGATTCCGATGATGAGCTAAAAGCGGAGGCACACCTGTATCTGGCGCATCTCTATTTTGACTCGGAAACCTATGATAAAGCCATCGAACATTATGAACAGGTGCTGGAACTGAGCAGCGACGAAGCGGTCAGCACGGAGGCCCTTTTTTCCCTGGCCGAGGCGAACTATGCCTTGGGAGATTACGACCGGGCCATTGAAAACTACGAAGATATTCTAAAATATAATATCCCCATGACCCGCCGGTATGACGCCCTGGCCAAATTGATAGACGCTCTTATAGAGAAAAAAGATTATGACGCGGCCATCGCCCTGATGAGAAATATCCTCACCGACCAACGGTATAAAGATTATTTTTCGCTCATCGAGGTGAAGCTGGCCAATATTTCGGAGTTTCAGGAGAGCAAGGATTTTGCCCGTAGCCAGTATCGGGAAGTTTTAAAAAAATATCCCCGTACGGAGGGAGCGGCCCTGGCCGCGTTTTATCTTGGTCAGCAATTTGAGTACGATTTGGGACAATTTGATTCCGCCAAGGTAATGTATGACCGGGTACGAAAAGAGTTTGCGAAATCGGAAGCGGCTGAAGAGGCCGCCCAAAGGGGGAAATTGCTAAGCGCCTATCTTAAAATAAAAAACCAGTTGGATAAGGACTTTGAGGATTTATATAAACTGGAGCATGGAGATTCCTCTCTGGTGGATAGTTTGGTCACGGGACTGGATACGGTTGAAACCGTGGAAAGGCAATTCCCCGACAGGGCCAATGGAGACAATGCAGCGACGGATGAAAAAAACAGGGCTCTAGCTTCCCAAAGGGATTCACAAAATGGGAATGCGGATAAGGAAGATTCCTCGGGGCCCATCTCGGAAATGGCCCGGTTGAAAAAAACTAAAAAAGTAAAAGAAAAAAAAGTAGCGGTCAGCCGTAATGCCGATCAGGTGCAAAAAAGCATACACCGCAATTTATATAACCTCGGTGAATTTTTTCTGTTAACCTATGATCGTCCCGACAGCGCCCTGAGGCCTTACCGGGAATTTATTCAACGTTATCCCCGGGATACCGTCCTGACCCCGAAAGCTTATTATTCTCTTTATACCGCCTATCAGTTGCTGGGAGATTCCAGTGATGCGCAAAAAACAAAAGCCGATCTGTTTGAGCTGTTCCCGGAAAGCATATACAGCAAAAAGCTGCGGGGCCGGCTTGCGGAAAAAAGTAAGCAGGAAATATCTCCGGCGCATAAACAATATCTTGAGGCGGAATCCTTTTGGGACAAGGGTGAATATGATAAAGCGATTGCTATTTTCCGTCATATCGCCCGTCAGGACTCAGGCTCGCAATGGGCCCTAAAGGCGCGTTATGCGGTGGCCTGGCTTTATGAAAATGTTATCAATGACAGGGATAAAGCTCTGGAGGCCTATAAGGTGCTGGCGGCGGAGTTCCCCGATAGTCCCACGGGCAAGCTGGCCCGAAAGAAAATTGCTCCGCCTCCGCCCGAAAAAAAGGAAGAGGCCCCGGCAGACACAACGGTGGTGAAAAACAAGCCTCCTCAAAAAGAACGGATTGAAAATTTTGAGAAAAAACTGGCGCCCAAACCCGGAGTTGAAAAGCATAACGGTGAAGTAGATGATGTGGAACCGGCCCGGGAAATAAGCCCTTTCCGAAAAGGCCTTCTGAAAACCCGGGATAAGAAAACGGGGAATAAAAAAGATGATAAAGATTGAGAAACGTTTTCATCTTTTTATACTATTGGGTTTATTTTTAATGGTAAACTCTCTTATATTCTCCTGTGCGAATGGACGCGGTCTGCGCCAGTCTGCCCATGCCGATGGCCGGCACGGCTTTCGGGGCCGGGCGATGGAAAACACCATCCGCGGTCTGGCCTCCTACTACGGAAAAAAATTCCATGGACGAAAGACGGCCAATGGCGAGATATTTGACATGTATGCCTATACCGCCGCCCATAAAAGCCTGGCCTTTGGCACCATGTTGGAAGTAACCAACTTAAGCAATGGAAAAAAAGTGGTGGTGCGCATAAACGATCGCGGACCGTTTGTTCGAAACAGAATATTGGATTTGTCATACGCCGCGGCCAGGGAAATTGGAATGTTGCGTTCCGGGACGGCTGAAGTTGAAGCCCGGATAATAAACCGCGTAAAATAAAAACTGGACAGAATCAAGAAAGGATGTCTGATGGGAAGTTATGTTGAGTTAAATGATAATAATTTTGAAGATGAGGTGATTAATTCTCCCATACCGGTATTGGTGGATTTTTGGGCGGAGTGGTGCGCTCCCTGTCGCATTATCGCTCCGGTTGTGGAGGAACTGGCCGGTGAACTGGCCGGTAAGGTTAAGGTGGGTAAAATGGATGTTGACAGTAATCCGCAAACTTCCATGAAATTCGGTATTCGTTCCATTCCTACCTTATTGATTTTCAAGAACGGTCAACCCGTGGATACAATTGTTGGCGCCGTTCCCAAAAATGTAATTGCGGATAAACTTTCAGCGCAACTTTAACTTCAAATGCCCCGGCATTTTCCGGGGCCCTCTTTTATGATCAATTTCCATAATGTACAGTTTGTAAAAAGTCTCATTAATATGGAGCATCGCCCTCAACCGAAGTTGATGGAAATTTGCTTCATCGGCAGGTCTAATGTGGGAAAATCCTCCCTGTTGAACGCCCTGTTCGGAACACGCAAGCTGGTAAAGGTTTCCTCCACTCCGGGAAAAACTCAACTCGTCAATTATTTTATGGTGGATAACCGTTTTTATTGTGTGGATTTACCCGGGTACGGTTTCGCCCGTTTACCGAAAAAAGAACAGCTTAAGTGGCAAAAGATGATAGAGGGCTATTTGATGAAAAATAAATATCTAAAAATGATATATCTTCTTCTGGATGCCCGCCATGAGTTGCAAACGATTGACCGCCAAATGATCGAATGGCTTGATCATTATGGATTAAATTACAGCATCATTTTAAGCAAATGCGACAAAATCTCTAAAAATGATGTAAATAAAATTATCAATAACTTTAAAAAAAATATACCTTCTGTTGAGATATTGCCGTTTTCCGTCAAGAATAATGAAATGATTGTCGGTCTGAAAAAGGAAATCGCCCGCCTGGGAATGTGATAACGGTTCTTTTTCTTGACAATATAATTTATTATCTTAAATTTTCAATCCAACGATACTTTTTGATAAAGATCACACATTTATCTGAAATTTTTATTGTACTGCCCGTGACCATGGAGGCGTTTTGGCTGTAAAAAATATTGATATAATAGATTCTCCGCTGGATTTGGGAAATTCAAATGCCGTTGATATGGCTTCGGAATGGATGGCATTGATCAGAAAGGTCGAGAAGGAGAGGGAAGAGATCACTCTTGGCGGAGGCAAGGCCAATATCGCCCGGCAACACAAGAAAGGGCGCTTAACGGCACGCGAGCGCATTAAATTATTATTGGACAAAGACAGCGCCTTTCATGAGTTGGGGCAGTATGCGGCCTATGGGATGTATGGAGAATGGGGCGGCGCTCCCGCCGCCGGGGTTATAACCGGACTGGGTTATATCCGGAACCGCCTGTGCATGGTTATTGCCAATGACGCCACCGTTAAGGCCGGATCCTTTTTTCCCATGACCGCAAAAAAAGTAATACGCGCCCAAACCATTGCCATGGAAAATTATATCCCGGTGATATACCTGGTAGATTCCGCCGGGATTTTTTTGCCCCTTCAGGAAGATGTGTTCCCCGATCAGGATGACTTTGGTCGGGTGTTTTATCTGAATGCGCGTATGACGGCGCTGGGCATTCCCCAGATCACGGCCATTATGGGGATGTGTGTGGCGGGAGGCGCTTATCTGCCGGTGATGACCGATACGGTTTTGATGACGGAAGGCAGCGGGCTGTTTTTGGCCGGTCCTGCATTGGTAAAGGCGGCCATAGGTCAGGAAATAAGCGCCGAGGAGTTGGGGGGCGCGGAAATGCATGCCGCGATCAGCGGCACCATTGATTTCAAGGAAAAAGATGATCCATCCGCCCTTAGGCATGTGCGTAAACTGGTGGCTCTTCTGCCCGCCGCTCACGATGCCAAATATGAAAAAAGTCGCGAGCCGCTCTACCCGGAACCGCTGACGGCCGTAGTGCCCATGGAGACCGGCAGCCGCATGTATGATGTGCGGGACGTTCTGGCGCGGATTATTGACGGCTCGGAATTCGTTGAGTATAAAAAAGAGTATGGCCAAACCCTGGTTTGCGG
The DNA here is from genome assembly GCA_027006055.1 of Calditrichia bacterium. Lineage (GTDB taxonomy): Bacteria > Calditrichota > Calditrichia > Calditrichales > J004 > J004. Next base: position 9,245 of record JALTKX010000021.1, read on the forward strand.
CTATGCGCACATAGGCGGGTATGCCGTGGGCATAGTGGCCAATCAGAAGAACCATATTATGCGCAAGGGAAAGCCTCCGCAGTTCGGAGGCGTTATCTACAAGGAAAGCGCGGAAAAGGCCGCCCGTTTTATTATGGATTGCAATCAGAAAAAGATTCCCCTTTTGTTTGTGCATGATGTTAATGGCTTTATGGTTGGCAGGGACGCCGAGCAAAGCGGGATTATTAAAGCCGGCGCCAAGATGGTCAACGCCGTTTCCAATTCGGTCGTGCCCAAGATATCCCTGATTATCGGCGGTAGTTTTGGGGCGGGCAATTATGCCATGTGCGGCAAGGCCTACGCGCCTAACTTTATATATGCCTGGCCCAATGCCCACTATGCCGTAATGGGGGGCGCTCAGGCGGCCAATACCCTGGCCGGCATAAAGATCAAACAGATGGAACGGGGCGGGGCGCATCTCGATGAAAAAGAACGTCAAAAAATTATTGATGAAATAAAAGCGACATATGACGCACAGTCAACGGCACAGTATGCCGCCGCCAGGCTTTGGGTGGATGAAGTGATTCTGCCCGGGGAAACCCGGGAAAAACTCATTGTAAGTTTAAGAGCCGTCAACCTGAATCCAAATATTGCCAGCCGTCGTTTTAATCCAGGCGTTATACAAACCTGATGGGGTAATACTATGGAAGTGGTAACAACCAAGAGGGAAAAGCATCATCTTAGGATAAAGCTTAACAGACCGGAAAAACGAAACGCGCTGAATGATGCCATGGTTGGAGCGCTGAAGCTTGCCTTCAGAAATGTTCAAACGGACAGAGATATACGCAGCGTATCCATAGAAGGTGAAGGAAAAGCATTTTGTAGTGGCGCCGATTTATCTTATCTTAAAAAGATATCGGAAAACGCCTTTGAAGAGAATTTGGCCGATTCTCAATCGTTAGCCAAGTTGTACTATCAAATATACACCTGTGAAAAACCTGTCCTGGCGCTTGTGGACGGGCCCGCCCTGGCCGGCGGTTGCGGGCTGGCCAGCGTGTGCGATATTATTATTGCCTCGAAGAAGGCCCGCTTCGGTTATCCCGAGGTGCGTATCGGTTTTGTGCCCGCGCTGGTTTCCGCCATGCTTATTCGGCAATTGGGCGAACGCAGGGCCATGGAACTGATGTTGACCGGGAAAGTCATATCCGCGACCGAAGCCAGGCAAATAGGTATGATTACCCATCTCGAAGAGGATATCGAAAAAAAACTGGAAGAGTACATCGCTCTTTTTGGGGAGAATGCGCCGGGGGCCATGGCTGCCACAAAAAACATGATCCATGCCTTTACCTACAGGGAGATGTATGATGATCTTAACCGTTTAAGCGAAGTTAACGCGCGTTTCCGGGATGAAGCTGAGTTCAAAGAAGGAATCGACAGCTTTTTAAATAAACGTAAACCAAACTGGATATCGACTCAATAAACGCAAGGGGGACCATATGCTCGTATTGACACGGAGGTTGGGAGAATCGATCACGATCGGCGATAATATTAAAATTATTATCGTGGATATTGACGGCAACCAGGTAAAACTTGGTATCGAAGCTCCCAGAGAAGTGGAAATATACAGAGAAGAGTTGTATGAAAAAATCAAGGGGGTCTCCTTTGATGAACAGCGTAAAACGCCAAATACCTCCAAAGACTGATCTCCGCGCATTTCGATGAATGCCTGGCTGCCCTTTGCCATTGCCACGGGTCTATTATTTGGCGTGCAAACCATTTTCATTAAAAAACTTTCCGTTTCATATAGTCAGCATATGGTTATGGCTGCGGTCTTTTTAATTGCGGCCATCATATTTACCCCATTCCTTGGCCGGTTCTCAATTTCCGATATACCGGCTTTCTTTTTATGGACCGGACTGTCGTTCATAATAAACATCTTTGCCTTTTCCCTGCTTTATCTGGCACTAAAAAATGCTCCGGTATCGCTGGTGGCTCCTTTTTTTAACCTTACGCCCGTATTTGTTATTTTTACCGGTATAATCGTCCTTAATGAACAGCTATCTTCCAAACAGGTGACGGGAATTGTGGTCATATTTATGGGGGCCATTCTTCTACAGCTTCCGGAACTGCGGGATGCTTTTAAAAGGGGAGTGGTGAACAAAAGTTTAAAAAGTGTGCTCCTGGCTCTTTTGGTCTCTTTTTTGTGGAGCTTTACCGCGCCCATGGAGAAGAAAGCCCTGCTTGCGGGAAACAGCATCAGTTACGGATTTGTGATCAATCTGCTTCTAGGTCTCTATTTTGGGGGCAGGGTAGTGATGGCCAAAAAGGAAAAGTTGACCCCAATTATACAACAACCCCGACTGTTAATGGTGGGCGTGGTTACAGGCGCCATGGCCCTGGTTCAATATCAGGCGATTTTGTTACAAAAAGTGGGGCCTGTGATTGCCTACAAAAGGGCGGGTGTTATTTTAAGTATCGGCTACGGTATATTGATACTGAAAGAAAAAGCCGGCTATTACCGTATACTCGGGGCGATGGGAATAATAGCCGGTGGATTTATTCTGGCCTGAAGGTTCCGGAAAGCAACACTTTCTTATTCCGGAATTAACAAAACCGTTTAAAGATATTTATCCGATTTATCCTCAAAATATTTATCAACAAACTTTTCATTCTTGCTGTGTAGTTCCTTGTATAATTTTTTCTTATACATTTTCTGAACATCGTTAATGGCATTAAACGCTTTCTCGGGATCATCGGAAAGTTTTTCGGGATGAGCGTTAAAAAATATTTTTGCGAACTCCACGGACATCTGATCTTTGTCCATCATTTCAAAATCCTCCATAAAAATTTCACAACAGGGTAGTGGTAAAACAAATTAAAGCTACGCTAAAGATACGCACTTTATACACATTATACCACATATAAGTTTACATAATATATATTATATAACACAATCTTGAATTTTTCGTAGATAATATTTTTGTATAAGTTATTTATCCTGAACAATTTACGATCTCTCATTTTTGAGATCATAACCAGTCATCTTGCCGTGAAATAAAATTATATCCCCGCTTCCACACCCGTGCGTATATATAGATCGGTTGGCGAATAAAAAGAAAAAAAGAAAGATTTTATGTAACTAAAAGATAAAAAGAGGCTTATTACAAGAGATAAAGAAATTGCTTTATTACAAGAAAAATTATTCGGATGGCTTATCACGTCCACCAAGAAAAGCATATATGGCGTAAGTCAAAGTAGCGCCACCGGTAACCATAGACACAGTATCGTGTCCATTCATGGCCAGGTAAACCGTAGAGGCTAAGGTCAGAACAGAGAATGTAAGCGCGAACATTGACCGCGGACTACAACCCCAATATATTTTTTTTCCATTTGATGGTTGTGTTCCTGTTCCTTTTGAAAGGTTTCCATAATGATTTTAGGAAAGTCTTTGTCAATCTTTCCATATTGGGCAAGGATATCGGGTGAAGGAATGGGACCGGCGGTGAAACGGGCTTCAGCCAAGACCGCTCGTTGCTTTAAAGCATCATTGGACGATATAGAGTCGACAGTATTGTCATTTTTACTCTGTCCGTGAGCAACATTGCGAGGTTGAGTTCTTCTTTTTTTATTACTTTGCCCGGACATTTTTCACACCCGCCCTGGAAGAAACGTGATGTACGGTTTTATTCAAAACCTCCCCTTCGTTCTTATCAATGGCGATGTACATGTATTCACCCACCTTTTTAAAGTAACCGTCAATGCGCCTGTTGCAAAACTCCTGAGTACTCTCATTTAGGTGACGTTTTACAAATTGTCCGTCAAGTGCGCGACCGCTGATATCAAATGCGCTGGCCGATCCTGCTAAAAAAGGACGTGAATATCTCTTTATATGGTTTTTAACTTTTTTTAGTGCTCTTGTCATGATATGCCTCTTTCCGGTTGGCATTATATATACGGTAAAACAATGAAAATGTTTATATTTTATGTTGCTGTGAAGATAATGGCAATTTACAAATAAAAGAGTTATTGTCAAGGGCTCCAGAAACACAGTCGCTCCCGGATAAATAAAAACGACAGGTTTATCCCCGCATAAATGCGGGGCCGCCTGCTTTTTGGATTGGGATGCGATCTGTCAAGTGGCGACAATATTTACCAGCTTGCCGGGAATGACGATAATTTTACGAATAGTCTTTCCGTCAAGAAGTCCGGGAATACGTCCATGACCCAGGGCGAGTTTCTCGGCTTCTTCCCGACCTATTTTTCTTGAGGCCATTATTTTTTCACGAATCTTTCCGTTTATCTGGATAACCCATTCCACCTCGTCGACTTCCAGAAGTTTTACATCATACTCGGGCCAGTTTTGGCCGGTTATCTCTCCCGGAAAGTTCAGGCGTTCCCATAACTCCTCGGTTATGTGTGGCGCAAAGGGATTAACCAAAATGAGAAAAGTTCTCATTACATCCACCGGTAAATATTTCCACTTGTTGGCCTCGTTGACAAAAATCATCATGGCCGAAATGGCGGTATTAAATCTCAGGTTCTCTATATCTTCCGTAATTTTTTTAATGGTTTGATGCAGAACCCGCAGTTGATCATCATTGGCCGGTTTTTCCGAATTCATCTCCTGTTCGCTGTCATCGGTATACAGGCGCCACAGGCGGTTTAGAAAGCGGCTGATGCCCTCAACACCGCTCATACTCCACGGTTTCATCGCTTCAAGGGGCCCCATAAACATTTCGTACATGCGCAGGGCGTCCGCGCCGTAACGCTTTATAATGTCGTCGGGATTGATAACATTGCCCCTGCTTTTACTCATCTTAAAGGAACGCGCGTCCACGCGTATGCTTTTATCTTCGGCCAGAACAAAAAAATCACCCGCTTTAGCCACACGGTTCTCTTCAATTCTTTCCGCGGTTATGCCCCGCTCTTCCAGTTCCTCCGTGCTTAGGCCGTTAATGTCCTCAAAGGATAGGTAGCTTCCATCTTTTTTCCGGTAGGCGGTATATTCCGTTTCACCAAGGATCATACCCTGATGGACAAGCTTTTTAAAAGGTTCCTTCGTAGATACGACATTAATATCGTAAAGCACTTTATGCCAGAAGCGGGCATATAAAAGGTGCAGTACGGAGTGCTCGGCCCCTCCCACATAAAGGTCCACATTCATCCAGTATTTTTCTTTTTCGGGATCAATAAGCTCTTTGGAGTTATGGGGGTCTATATAGCGCAGATAGTACCAGCAGGAGCCGGCCCATTGCGGCATGGTGTTGAATTCGCGGCGGTATACCACGCCCTCTTTCTCATAATATTTCCAGGATTCCGGAGCCCGGGATAGCGGAGGCTGGGGTTCGGTCTCGTTTTCCTCCACCGCGCGGGGTTTATAGTCTTCCATCTCAGGCAGGGTCACCGGCAGTTCATTCTCATCCACAACGCTGGTATGGCCGTTATCGTCATGCAAAACGGGAAAAGGCTCGCCCCAATATCTTTGACGGCTGAACAGCCAGTCGCGCAGTTTATAGTTAACCTTGCGGCGGCCACTGCCCTGTTCTTCCAGCCAAAGGATCATTTTTTCCTTGGCTTCCTTCACGGCAAGACCGTTTAAAAAAGAGCTGTTTATGGCCGGTCCGTCGCCGGTATAGGCTTTTCCTTCAAAATCGGCAGGCGGTTGCACGGTACGGATAATAGGCAGATCATATTTTTCGGCAAATTCGTAATCGCGTTCATCCTGGGCGGGTACGGCCATAATGGCGCCCGTTCCGTAACTGCTTAAAACATAATCGGCAATCCAGACTGGAATTTTCTTATTGTTAACAGGATTAACGGCATAGCGCCCGGTAAATACCCCGCTTTTTTGCTTGGCCAGATCGGTTCTCTCAAGATCGCTTTTGCGGGAACTTTCCCTGATATAGGCTTCAACCGAGGCTCTTTCTTCTTCCGTGGTAATTTCATGTACCAGGGGATGTTCCGGCGCCAGCACCATATAGGTTGCTCCGAAAAGAGTGTCGGGGCGGGTTGTGAAAACCCGGATAACCTCATCAAGGCCATCCAGCTTAAACTCAACCTCCGCGCCTTCGGACTTTCCTATCCAGTTACGCTGCATCTCCTTGGTGCTTTCCGGCCAGTCCAGATCATCAAGGTCATTAAGCAGGCGATCGGCATATTCGGTGATCTTAAGCATCCATTGGCGCATGGGTCTTCTGTATACGGGATGTCCGCCGCGCTCGCTCTTGCCATCTATAATCTCTTCGTTGGCCAATACCGTTCCCAGGGCCGGGCACCAGTTCACCGGCACGTCGGCCAGGTAGGCCAATCCTTTTTTATAAAGCTGAATAAATATCCATTGGGTCCATTTATAGTAATCGGGGTCTGTGGTGTTTACTTCGCGGTCCCAGTCGTAAGAAAAGCCGATAGCCTGTAATTGCCGGCGAAAACGGTTGATGTTTTTTTCCGTGGTAATCCTGGGGTGCGTTCCCGTCTCGATGGCATATTGTTCCGCGGGCAGGCCAAAGGCGTCCCAGCCCATGGGGTGCAGAACGTTGAACCCTTTAAAGCGCTTGTACCGGGCGATGATATCCGTGGCCGTATAGCCTTCGGGGTGCCCTACGTGCAATCCTGCCCCGCTGGGATAGGGAAACATGTCGAGGACGTAATATTTTTTTTTCGAAGGGTCTATGGTGTCGGGTGTTTTAAAGGTTTTGTTTTCCGCCCACCGTTGTTGCCATTTTTTTTCAATTTCCGAAAAGGGATATGCCATGGGATGTCCTTTATTGCTTGAATTTTCCATAAAACAGGAAGTTAAAAAGATTGCCGAAATATAGCAACGCGCCCGTTAAGATATGAGTGAAATAAGCAGTCCGCAAAACAGGCTTGCCAGGGAGATGGAAATGAAATTGACCCAGTCGTTGTTCATCCAGCGCCAGCCGGAAACAAGAGCAAGGCTGCCCTGTTCGTCCTTTTCGGTAAGCAGGCCGTTTTTGTTGCGGAACTGAGCCTGAAGGCTTGCGCCGAGAATGCTGTCGGCCAGCGACGAGAAGAAACCGCTGATGAGGGCCGCTAAATAGAAAAATGACATATTTTGCAATGGCAGCAACAGATAGCCGGTGGCCACCACCGCCAGGCTGCCCAAAAATGAGGCCAGAAAGCCGGTAAGGGAAACGGCTCCGGATCGGCCTTTCTCTACTTCCTCCATGGTACTGATCAACCTTGGCCTTCCCGGACTTAATACGCCAAGTTCGGTGGCCCAGGTATCCGCGTTTGCCGCGGCCAGGGCCGCCAGATAGATAAAATAAAGATTGGGCTGTGGATAGAGATAGTATATAAAGGCCACAAGCAGGGCAATTCCCCCATTGGCAAAAACCTGATGGCCGTCACGTCGGGAGGTTTTTGAAAACTGCTCCTTAAACCGTTTTTTATAAGCAGATTTAAAATAACTTAAAAGGCTGGAGCTGATAAAGAAAACAACTATGGGGAGAGCCCAGGTCCAGCCCCCCACGCCATATATTACAATAGCCATAAGATATGTAGCCACGCCGCCTTCAGGACTTAACAGTTTTAAGGCCACCACGGTCAAAACAAAAAGAGCTCCGATGGCGGTTGCCCACACATAGTTCATCGCTGCCGCTTCCGTGCCATGGCCCAGGGCATTCAGGATAAACGCCGTTGCCAGAACCACGCTAAAATTATCGGAACCCCGCGCGGAAATGAGTTCGGCCAAAGCAATAAAAACACCGGCAACCGGGGCCAAAAGCCAAAGCGGCAAAGAAGATGTTTCTCCGTTTATATAATAGACCAGAAAAACGATCAGGGAGGAGGAGGCAAACATGGCCAAGGCGCCCTGCAGGCTTTTCACGTCATGCCATACCTTAAGCCGCAGTGGTGTTTTAACAGACTGACCGACCACCGCCGCCAGAGCGTCGGCCACGGCCAATACCCATACGGAGATGTAAAAAATATTTTTATCACTATACCAGAAAACCCAGGCGCTGATAGCGATGGTAAGTGGATAAAACACCGTACCGTAGGAAATACGTTTGGTGGCCAGGGCCGGTAACAGGTTATATTTGAGGACGATAAAGTTTATCAGGGTAAAGGTAAGGCTGAGAAAGATAATAACATTGGGAGCATCCAGATTAACGGAATAGACCCAAACCAGTACACCAACGGCCACATGCACAAATTTTCGGGAAAATTCATCGGAAAGACTGAGGTATTTCTTTAAGCTCTCGGCCAGAGCCAGCACCACGCCGAGGGTAAGAAAAAACAACCCCAGGGTTTGCCATTCCGCCATGTTTTGTGGGAATAGGTAGTTAGTCAAGGCAAGATGAATCTTTGAAATGAAAAAATGTCGGGGTGAGAGGATTTGAACCTCCGACCTCACCGTCCCGAACGGTGCGCGCTACCAGGCTACGCCACACCCCGAATTAAAGAATGGCAATTTAAGCAGTCATCTTATATAAATCAACCGGAAGAAGAGTCATCCGCTGAAAATTTAATGGAGATGATAAAACCAAGCGTAAGACTGATGAAGGCCAACAGGCCGTTAAGCGAGAATTCCACGCCGGGATAAATTTGATACAGTGAGCCGATTATAAGCCCCAAAATGGCGTACATGGTTTGTGCCGGAAACTTCTTAAGCAGAAAGTCCATTATCCGGGAAAAGCCCAGAATACCGGCAACCACCCCCACAAACAAGGCCCCTAAAATTATAAGACGCGGCCAGGCCTGGTCGTTGAGGCCCTGCTCCATAATAAGAGGTAACAGGCCGCTTAATGCGCCAAGCACCGTCCAGTATACTCCCAGCAATATCAGGATAAAGGAACCGCTTACCCCCGGGATAATCATGGCCGAGGCGGCAATAAGTCCGGCTAGGGTGAAATAGAAATAATCCGCAAGACCAAAACCACTAAAGTCCGTAATCAACGCGCCATCATTACCATGGCTTTGGTAAAGTGCCAGAATAATCACAAATATCAATCCCGTTAAAAAGGCTGCTATCCGGGCGAATGTGGGTTTCATATCCTTATGCACTTTTAATACCACGGGAATACTGCCAAGGATCAGACCCATAAAAAAGTATACCGTAATCAGGGGATAATTATTAAAGGCCCACTTTAACAGGCCCGCCAGGGCAACAATGGCTATCAGAGACCCGGCAAATAATATGGCCAAAAAGGTGATGTGTTCCCCGCGCCTTTCCCTGTCGGTTAAAAAATTGCCGAGGGCGTCCATTAACTTTTCGTAGATGCCGAATACCACGGCAAGGGTTCCGCCGCTAACGCCGGGGATAATATTGGCCACGCCCATGGCCATGCCCACAAAAAAGACCCTAAGATAATATCGCATTATTTCCGTCTTCCTTTTTTTAAGGTTTTTTCCAGCCATCCCTGCCGATCAGGGGGACAAAGGAGAGTGGTTCAATTTCAAATTTGCGCAACTCCCGGCCTTCCCGGATAAAAAGGGTCAGCATCTGCCCTTCCCCGTCTCCGATGGGTACCACGCATCGGCCGCCTTCCTTAAGCTGATCCAGCAGGGAGGCCGGAGAAACCGGAGCGCCGGCGGTAACGATGATACCGTCGTAAGGCGCGTAGACGGGCCAGCCCATGCTGCCGTCTCCCACGCGGGAAAGAAAACGAAACCCCAGGTACTTAAGTTTAGCCTCCGCCCGCCGGGCCAGGGGTTCTATGCGTTCCACGGTAAAAACCCGCGCGCCCATCTCGCATAAAATCGCCGCCTGGTATCCCGATCCGGTGCCTATTTCCAAAATGCGCTTATGATCGTCAATCTGAAGAGTCTGCGTCATCAAAGCCACGGTATAGGGATGGGAAATCGTTTGATCGAAGCCGATGGGCAGGGCTTTTTCATCATAAGCCTGAAACTCCATCCCCGGTTGAACAAATAAATGGCGGGGCACGGCGGACATCGCCCGCAGGACTTGCCGGTCGCTGATACCTTTTGCGATAAGGCGCTCGATCATTTGTTTTTGTTTGCGCGCGTAGATCATCGTTTAAAGATTTCCCGTCCTAATAGTTGCAAAAATTTAACAGTGTCATGCACATGACGCATTGAAGAACCGTATTGATTGTAAACGGTTGGTATCGGGCAGAAATCTATTTTAACATTAAGGTCTCTGCAACGGAAAAAGAATTCACTCTCCAGTTGAAAGCCGTTTTCCCTAAGCGTCATCTTTTTTAACACCTCCCGGTGAATCAGGCGGAAGCCGCATTGACTGTCCGGGATAGGAAGGCCGGTTAGTCCGCTTAGGATTTGCGAGGTCAGGGTATTGGAAAGTACCCGCATAAGAGGCATGGCCGGCGGTGCAAAATTGCGTTGACCGATAATGACGCGACTGTTAAGGCGCCCGGCGGTCTGTAAAAAATCGGGAATGTTTTTGGGGGGATGTTGCAGATCCGCATCAAGGGTTAGCAGATAGTCGCCGCGGCAGGCGGAAAGAAAATGGGCATAGCCGGTTTTTAACGCCGCGCCCTTTCCACGGTTTTCCGGCAGGGAAATGAGTTCCACGGGATAGGCACGGGCAATGGTACGCGTATTATCCGTGGAACCGTCATCGACAACGATCAGCTTTTCCGGAGAGAACTCCGCGGTATGCTGTTGTATGGATTCCAGAAGATCGGCAAGGCTGTTTTCAGCATTGTATGCCGGTATAAGAATAGTGTATGTTAATTCCATGTGTCATAAAAAAAGGGGCTTAGAAAAGCCCCATTGTTTTGTCGGAGCGACAGGATTTGAACCTGCGACCCCTTGAACCCCATTCAAGTGCGCTACCAGGCTGCGCCACGCTCCGAGAATGGGAAATTAAGAACTAATATTTAAAAAATCAAACTTACTCTTCATCAATTTCCAGTATATTTTTTATTTCCTTCAGACGGGTCAGTATTTCTTGTAGCAGGTCCGAAGGCAATTCACCGACGGTACCGGTCATAACTTCCCCGCTTGCGGGAGCATCTTCTGCCGCTATTCCTTTCCCCCGGGTTGCCAGATACTTATTGGCCCCTTTTATTGTAAGCCCCTCGTCATGAAGCAATACTTTAAGTTTTTGAATGAGGGCGATGTCTTCGGTTGTATAGCGCCTGCTGCCTCCCGCCGTCTTAACGGGCTTTAAGGCGTCGATTACCGTTTCCCAATAGCGAAGAGTCGATTGCGTCACATCCACCATTTCGGCAACATGACCGATGGAATAGGTGAGTTTGTTGCGCATAGCTTTCCTTTTGTTTGAGTAGCGCTTTACCTAATATAAAGCTTTGCTTTAATTATAGCAAAGAACGGTTTAATACATTTTTCTTCGGGAAAGCATATAATGTACCAGGGCTTTTTCTATCGGCTCGTTGGTTTTCAGGGATAGGTAGCTTACATCCATTTCCCTTAATTTTCCTCCGAGAAAATCAAAATGCTCCCTTACCGCGGCTTCATATTCCCGGCGGATATACTTGGTATCGGTTTTTATTTTTAAAGCAGTCTGTTCCATGTCCTTAAACAGGTACTGCCCTTTCATATCCATGCTTGTTTCCAGAGGGTCGTTTATGTTAAGAACGATTATCTCATGCCGGTTATGTTTAAGGTGGCGTATACCCTGCAGAATTGTTTGAGGATCATCCAACAGGTCCGATATTAGAATGACAAGGGAGCGCCGATGGATACGGTCGGCAATATCATGCAACACGCTTCCTATGCGCGTATCGGATTGTGCTTCCGTTTTTTGCAGTTCAGCGGCAAGGTGATAAAAATAGTTGCCCAGGGATTTTGCCGGATAGCGTTTATGTATGCGGTTGCTGAACAGAAACATACCGACCGCGTCCCGTTGTTTAAGCAGTATATAACTCAAAGCGGCCGCAAGAACCCGGGCATAGTCCAGCTTAGAGCTGTTTGAACCGCTTTTAAAGGCCATGGAATGTGAGATATCCAGTAAAATCTGACAACGGAGATTGGTTTCTTCTTCGTACTGTTTTATAAAGTAACGTTCCTTACGCGCCAGAATCTTCCAATCCACATGCCTCAGGTCGTCGCCGCGCATATAGGGGCGATGTTCGCTAAACTCAACGCTAAAACCGTGGAAAGGCGATGTATGAAGTCCGGTAATAAACCCCTCAACGATCTGCAGGGCCAGCAGTTCCAGATTATCTATGCGGGAAATGAGCTCCGGCGGCAGCAGACGGGAAACGATATTGTACATTAATGGCTATCTGATTTTGATGATGCTGTTTGAAAATCCTTGCAGGAATGGTGTAAAGATACCATCGATCCGCTTAAGCGGCAACGGTATGAAAAAGATTGATCATCATTAAAGGGAGCGTTGATAAACGTAAGCCGGTATCTGCAGTTCTGACAGGTGCTTACAGGGGCAATGGCGCCACCGTTTCTGCTTCCCGTTTGACCGCTGAACCAGGAGCGCATGCGTTTTAAATCCTTTAGTACGGAAAAAAAATTCTGTACCAGGCGTTTAAGAAAAAACAAAACGATAATTTGAATGGTCAACAGTACCAAAAGTACCGTTAAAATGATATCTCGAGTCTCACCCATCTGATTTAACCAATTATGCCAAAATTCTCTGTCTGAATAGCCTTACGCTTTTTAAAGTCTTGTCACGGTTAAAGTTCCTTTAAAAAAGTACTCGCCCCGCATGACGTCCGACTTTATTTTTTTCATAATCTACATGGCGACTGGTCAATTGTTCCGGCATAGTGGATACTATTTTTCCGTTTTATCCTTCTCCCTGAAATTGCTAAGATGTTTTGCGGCCGTAACGGTGTTCTGCATAAGCATGGCAATGGTCATGGGCCCTACCCCGCCCGGTACGGGCGTTATGGCCGCGGCTTTTTCCGAAACGGACACAAAATCCACATCACCGCTAAGCTTATAGCCCCGGGGCGCATCCGGCGCTTCAACGCGGTTAATGCCTACATCAATAACAACGGCATCGCCGTTGACCATGTCTGCCGTTACAAATTCAGCCTTGCCTATGGCGGCGATAAGAATATCCGCCTGGCGACACAGCGCTTTTATATTTTTTGTGCGGCTATGGGCCAGGGTAACCGTGGCATTGGCATGGGCCGCCTTTTGAACCAGCATATTGGCCATGGGCTTACCTACAATATTGCTGCGCCCCAATATAACGACATGTTTGCCGGATGTTTCTATTTTGTAGTACTTAAAAATTTCTACAATGCCGGCGGGCGTGCAGGGCAACAGATAAGGCTTACCCAGCATTAACAATCCCACGTTACGGGGATGAAAGCAGTCCACATCCTTGTCGGGGGAAATGGCTTCTATGATTTTTTCGGCATTGATATGTTGCGGCAGGGGAAGCTGGACTAAAATACCATGTACCGTGTCATCCCTGTTCAGCTTTGCAATGTATGCCAGCAACTCTTCTTCGTTGATGGTCGACTTGAGTGTGATGGTTTCCGATTGAATACCCAGCTTTTCCGAGGTACGCGCCTTGTTACGAACATAAACGGCAGAGGCGGGGTCGTCTCCCACTAAAATAACCACCAATCGCGGGTAGATACCGTTTTCCTTAAGCCGGTCCACCTGAACGGCCACCTTTTCCTTTAGCCGCGCGGAGACTTCCTTTCCGTCAAGCAAGAGAGCTTTCATCGTAGGCTTCCTGAGTTATATTAAAGGATTTTATATTTTTACCTTTTCCGGTGCGTTCATCAAAATCGATGATGACGCCGCTAATTTTAGGATTGCGATGGGCCAGTTTGAAATATTTCAGTTGCTGGGTGCGGAAGCGCAGGATGGCCGTATCCGGGTCCATGCCGATTACACTGTCCGCCGGACCGGTCATGCCCACATCGGTAATGTAAGCGGTGCCCTTGGGTAACAGACGGGCGTCCGCCGTTTGCACATGGGTGTGTGTTCCCACCAGGGCGGTAATGCGTCCGTCAAACTCCCAACCCATGGCCAGTTTTTCGGCCGAAGCCTCGGCGTGAAAATCCACAAAAATATTTTTATAGCGCGGACGGTATTCCTTTAACAACAGATCGAGCTTTTGAAAAGGACAATCGATAGGCGGCAGGTAGCTGCGCCCCTGAAGATTAATAACCACAAGAGCGGCGCCCTCTTTTTCAACCACAATCACCCCGTTTCCCGGGTTCCCAGCGGGATAGTTTATGGGGCGCAGGGCGTTATAATCCGGGTGCATCAGAACTTCAACGCTGCGCTTTTGAAAGCTGTGGTTGCCTCCGCTGATCACATCGGCGCCGGCCCTGCGTAATTTCTCGGCCTGTTTTTTTGTAATTCCCTTGCCCTGATCGGCGTTTTCACCGTTAATAATACAGAAATCACATTTATAGTCATTGATGATTTTGGGGGTAAGGTTTTGCGCCAGATGCATACCCAGATCACCAACAATATCACCAATGAAGAGAATTCTTTTCATCAGGCATAATCCACGGAACGGAATTCCCTTAATACATGAACTTTTATGCTTTGATTGCTGTTTTCCACCTCCTGGCGGATACGCTGGGTAATGTCGTTGGCCAGCTTATTGCTCATGGCGTCATCGGCCTTGGTGTGGTCGATAATAATGCGGATTTCCTTTCCGGCCTGAATGGCGTAGGCCGTTTTGACGCCCTCGAAATTATCGGCGACATCTTCCAGGTGGCGCATGCGCTTAACATAATTTTCGATAACATCCCGTTGCGCGCCCGGCCTTTTTCGGCTGAGGTCCGAGGCAATGCGAATGATGATGGCTATGGGCGAGTTGGCTTCCGCGTGATCGCCGAAGGAGAGAACGGCGTTGGTCACCTTGGGATGTTCGCCGTATTTTTTAAGAAATTCATGGCCGACCTTGGAGTAATCCGATTCGTTGGCTTTTTCGATAACCAGGCCTATTTTGTGCAGCATACCCGCCCTGCGGGCTAACGAAGCATCCAGGCCGAGTTGAGCAGCCAGAATTCCCGACAGTTCGGCCACTTCCTTGCAATGTTCCAAAACATTCTGCCCGTAGGAGGTACGGTATTTCAGTTTACCGAGATATTTTAAAATATCGGGGTGCAAACCGTGGATACCGATTTCATGGCAGGCCTGCTCGCCGATCTCCTGAAACGTTTCGTCGATATCCTCAACCACCTTGGCATAGGTTTCTTCTATGCGTCCCGGATGAATGCGTCCGTCGCTGACCAGGCGTTCCATGGTTACCTTGGCCAGTTCCCGGCGATAAGGATCGAAGGCGCTTAGAAGCACGGCCTGGGGGGTATCGTCCACAATCACATCCACTCCGGTTACAATTTCAAACGCGCGGATATTGCGCCCTTCCTTACCGATAATGCGCCCCTTCATATCATCCGAAGGCAGGGAAACGGTCGATATGGTGGACTCAATGGTATGGCTGGAAACTATCTGCTCCATGGAAGTCAGCAAAATATTCTTGGCTTCGCTGTAGGCGTTTTCCTCCGCTTCTTTTTTAATTTTATAAACGATATGGGCCGCTTCATTCTTGGCCTCTTCAATAAGATTATCCAGCAGTTGGTTTTTGGCCTCTTCCCGCGAAAGCCCGGAGATAGCTTCCAGTTTGTGGTTAGCCTGTTCAATGGCTTCTTCCAGGTTTTTCTGGCGGATATTCAGGGTGTTTTCACGGGTGCGCAGTTCCTGTTCAAGCAGCAACAGGTCTTTTTCCTTTTTCGAAACCAGGTCCGCCTTGCGGTCGATATTGCTGTCCTTATTCGCCAGCTCGGTCTCAAATTTCAACAATTCATTTTTTTTATCGCGGTATTCGTCTTCCAACTCCTGTTTTTGTTGAAAGATTTCTTCGCTGGCTTCCAGCAGCTTTTCTTTTTTCTGGCCTTCAATTTCCGCCTGGGCCTCGGAAATAAGTGATTCCGCTTTCTTTTTTGCCGTTGCCAGGCTGCGTTTTCCCAGCGCCGCGTTGGCAAACCAGCCTATGGCAAAACCGAGGCCGGTTAATACAACAAATATAATAACTTGTAACACGGGGTCATCTCCTTAATAAACAAAAAACCCTGTCTCTACATCCTAAAAAGGGACCTGAAAGAAGTACGGTGGGTACCTCCTGAACGTGTCATGCTTCCTCATTTAAGTGGCTTGCAATATCCGCTCAGAGCCAGTTCCCTGGTGTAATGGTGTTGGTCCATTTTGAAATGCAGAGTACAGGGCCATTTGTTAAAGCTTTTTTATTTATTCGTCTAGCAGCTCCGATATTTTATAGTTCATCTTGCGCGCTTCTTCATTTATTTGTTCCAAAAGTCGATCGCGATATTGTCTTTCCTGTATAAGTTCCTCAGCGATATTTAATGCTGCCAATATGGCGATTTTCGTTATGGATGTAATATGTGTCGAATGATCGATTTCACGCATCTTTTCATCGACGATAGCTGCAATTTCTCTTACAGAACTCTCGTCTTCATCACCGATTAGTGAATATTCTGAACCAAAAATATTTACTTTTATTTTTCCGGGAGCCATTAGGCCTCTATCTTTTTACCAACACCATTTTTTTCGGCCAATGCCTGCCCCACCTGTTCGATAAGGGCGTTTAGTTTTACATTGGCCCGGTTATTTGTTTCTTTTAATTTCCTGTTTTCTTCAATAAGTCGTTTTAACTGCTGTTCATATTGCGGGCTTATGCCCCCCTCGGCCAGGTTTTCCAGCTCTTTTTTTAGCCGGGAGTTTTCCTGTAGCAACCTGAAATTCTGTTGCCGGAGATACATGGTCCGCTCTTCCAAACGGCCTACCAGTTTTTGCAATTTGTCAAACTGATCCAGTTTCATTATTGATCCCTTATGGGAATTCCGTGTATGCTTTCCGCCTTTTTGATTATTTTTCTGAACACCTGCTCCACTTCCGAATCCTTGAGTGTGCGTTCCAGGGACTGGAAACGGAGGCGGAAGGCAATGCTTTTCTTTCCCGCCGCTATTTTTTCACCTTCATAGATGTCAAATATATGAAGGTCGCTTAACAGACGGCCGCCATACTTGCGAATCATGCCCATTAACTCTTCCGCGGCCATGGTTTTATCCACAACAAAGGCAACATCTTTTTCAATATAAGGAAATCTCGGAATTGTTTGATATTTTAATTCCCGTTTCATGTTTTTTTCTATCAGCTCAAAGTCGAGCTCGGCGCCAAAAACAGGTTGATTTATACCAAAACGCTTTCGGGTTTCCTTGTTGACTTCCCCGCAGGTTCCCGCCGTTTTTCCGTTTATGCGGATTTCGGCGGCATGATGCTTGCGGTAGAAGCTTGAATCAGAATATAAAATAAACTCCACCTTGTCAAGATGAATCTCGTTAAAAAAATCTTCAAGTATCCCTTTAAGATCGAAAAAATCGACAGGCTCTTCCTTTTGCGCCCAATTGAAGGGCGCGCGCAGGCCGCATAAGGCCAGGGCCACGCGCGTGGGCTGCTCGGGAAGTTCCCCACCGTTTTGATTAAAAATACGACCTATCTCAAAAACAGGGATCATTTTCTGATGCCGGTTTAAATTGTAGCTCACTACCGGTAACAGGCCGGAAAAAAGAGATTGGCGCATATAAGCCAGGTCATCGCTGATGGGGTTGAGAATCCTTACCGCTTCTTTTTCC
>JALTKX010000022.1 GCA_027006055.1 Calditrichia bacterium
AAATGCACGGGGACAGTGTCACCTTTATCTTTGACCGGAATCTGTACCGGGTTCAGCCCGCGCGCGTGGTGGTCACCGGCGCCTTTCGCGGCTGGAGCGACGACATGAACGACCAACGCTGGCTATTGCACGAAAGCGGCAACGGTATCTGGCGCCTGACCGTTGCCAACCCCGACTTCTCCCTGCTGCCGCCCTCTTCGCCTTTCAAGTTCCGCATCGATGACGGCATCTGGCTTGATCCGCCGCAAAACGCTCCCAATGCCCGGGGCGGCAATCTTATCTTTGCCGACGGTATCCAGCCCATGATCATCAGGGCGGAACTGGTTTCGGCCGGGGATGTGCGCCTGCTCTTTCCCCGGGCCCGGCCGGAAAAGTACATTTACGATCCCGCCGCCTACCGCCTGACCAATGGCGGCCGGGAGATAGCCGTGGAGCGTGTTCTCTATATTCAGCCCGGAGAACTGCAGCTTATCCCCGCCCAGGCGGTGGATATCCGCCGATTTACCCGTTTGCATCTGCAACACCCCCAAAAAACCGTCACCGTCCGTTACAACGGCTGGTTTAAGCATCTTTACAACGGCCGCCCCCTGGGCGCCTGGCACGATACCAGCGACAGCCACACCCATATCCGGCTGTTTGCCCCGCGCGCCGACTCGGTCATCGTCTACCTGTATGAGCAAACCAACCAGCCGCCCATAAAAACCATCCTGATGGAACGCGAGCCGGAGGGCAGTTGGTATACCCATCTCCCGGGCAACTGGGAGGGTTTTTATTATGACTTTACCGCCCACGGCCCCGATGAGCCGGGCAATCATTTTCACGGCCGCATACGCAGGCACTTCAGCGATCCCTGGGCCCGGGTCAGCGTGGATAGCTGGGGCCCGGCGCGTATCTGGCCGCGCATGACACCGGCCACGCCGCTGAAAAACGGCATCCCCAGGCCCCAGGATCTGATCGCCTATGAGGTTCATGTGCAGGATTTTACCAACGCCCTGCCTCTGCCCGACTCCCTCAGGGGCAGCTTCCGCGGCTTTGTCACCCCCGGCCTGCGCAACACACACGGCGCGCCCATAGGTTTCGATCATTTAAAAGAGCTGGGCATCAATGCCGTGCACCTTATGCCGGTGCAGGAGTTCCTTCACTACCCGGATAAGGTCTGGCAAAAGGCCTTTCTGAACGATCCCTATATGATTGAACAGGGCATCAACAGGGAAAATTACCAATGGGGCTACCGCACCTCCCACGCCTTTGCCCTGGAAAGCCGCTATCGCGTTAAGGGCAGCCCCTGGGGCAGTCAAAACCGCGATTTCCGCGATCTGGTGCAGCGCTTTCATGACAACGATATCGCCGTGATCGTCGATGTTGTGTTCAACCATACCGCCGAGCGCATGGACGGCCGCATGATGTATTTTAACTTTGCCGCCATCGACGCCCCTTATTTTTACCGCACCGACGCCCAATATGATTTTATCGGCGCCTATGGCACCGAAACCAAGAGTGAGCAACGTCCGCTGATGCGCCGCTGGATCATCGAGCAGGTGCTTGACCTGAAAGAACAATACGGTATCGACGGCATTCGTATCGATCTGGCCGGACAGACCGACGAGCAAACCCTGAGGGAGCTGCGACGGGTGGTTGGCCCGGACTTCATCATCTACGGCGAGCCCTGGATCGGCTCCGATGATCCCGATTATGAGGCCAATCCCGATTGGGACTGGTATAAGGAAGACGCGCCTATTATCTTTTTTCAGGATGACAGCCGCAACGCCTTCAAGGGGCCTACCTCCAACCCGCAAAACAAACAGACCGACCGCGGTTATGCCGGAGGCGCGGGCAACCGCGAACAGGTTAAAAAGGCCCTGTCGGCCGGCTTTCCCGAAGACAAAACGCCACTGTCGGGTATTAACTACCTTGACATACACGACAACTGGGCGCTGGCCGATCGCTTTGCCACAAAAAACTGGGACGGACGTTTTGGCGTGGACGAGGAGGCCTACAAAATAGCCGCCACCCTGCTGTTTACCTCGCCCGGACCGCTGGTGCTGCACGGCGGCAGCGAATTTATGCGCAGCAAGGGTCACGCCCCCCTTACAGAGATCACCAAGGAGTTTAACGGCGGCAAGATATGGCTGCATGGCAAGCGCGACACCTACAACCTGGCCACGGCCAATCTGTTTGTCTGGGAAAATCTGGGCCGTAACATGGCGCCCGATTCCGGAATCTATTGTAATTACAAGGATATGAATGCTTTTTGGCGCGGCTTGATCGCTTTGCGCCTCAGTGATTACGGCTCGGTCTTCCGCATCGCCGAAAAGCCCGCGGCGGACTATTACCGCTGGATAGAACCGCAAGACAGCCGCATGTTGGGTTATATCGTGGACGGGCGTATCTGCGTGCTGCTTAATACGGCCAACAGCAGCGGCGTTTTTAATTTTGACCTGCCCCGGGGCGACTGGATTTTAGCCGCGGATAACAACAAAGTGGATCACAAACGGGGGCGGGAGGGTTATCCCTACAGTAAAATGCAGGCAGGCCGACAAAGCATTGAGCTACCTTCCTTCTCCCTGCGTATCTGGATTAACAAATCCGCCGCGACGCACAAGAGCAGATAATTTAATTTTAACAAGGAGTTCCCATGTCGTCAACCCTTCTAACCCTCACCGCCCTGTCGGGCTTTTTAACCGTGGCACTCGGCGCCTTTGGCGCCCATGCCCTCCGGGAAACCCTGGACGCCTACGGCACAGATATCTGGAACAAAGCGGTTCTGTATCAGATGTTTCATACGGTAGCCCTGCTCGCGCTTTGGCTCATCGCCGCTCAGAAAAATATCAACCTGACGCCCGCCGCCTGGGCCTTTGTGGCCGGAATTATCCTGTTCAGCGGCAGTCTCTATATTCTGGCGGTTAGCGGCGTCAAAATTCTGGGAGCGGTAACCCCGTTGGGAGGACTCTCATTCCTTTTCGGCTGGGGCTGGCTGGCCTGGCAGGCCTTCCGCGCGCCGGGAAACTAAACGCCCCACAAGGTACTCCCCTCTCCCGGGCAAGAAGAGGGGTTGGGCCTGCCCTCCAACGCTTGGCGGGGGTGAGGTGGCATGTATTCCCCGGCACCGGGAGACCTATTGGCAGTAAGATTCTCTTTTTTATACTCACACTAAGACGCAAAGAAGTGATTTTTACCTTTGAGTCCCCGAAAAACAGCCAATGGTTTGGAAAACCTTATCTCTCTTTTACAAACCTTAGTAGAAAAAAGGCTCCAAAAATGAAACAACCTTATTGACGCCCCTTCTCTTGCATGTCCTTTATTACCACACCAAGACACAAAGCCACAAAGACTTTTTTACTCCCCTCTCTTCGAAGAGGAGAGGGGGCGGGGGTGAGGTGGGTAAGACCACCTCTACCGGGATAACGGTCTTCCCGGCAAGGCACTGCCAAAACAAAGACCCTTCTTCGTTCTTTTGTTTCGCCAAAAGAACCAAAAGCATTCGCCTAATTTTATCTCCCTGCCATGACTTCATGCATTGCCACCCGCTCTCCCGAAAATTCCACCTTTTTCTCTTAGGCAGTGAGTGATCTTAAGACTTACTCTCACGAAGACACAAAGACGTAAAGAAGTGATTTTTACCTTTGAGTCCCCGAAAAACAGCCAATGGTTTGGAAAACCTTATCTCTCTTTTACAAACCTTAGTAGAAAAAAGGCTCCTAAAATGAAACAACCTTATTGACGCCCCTTCTCTTGCATGTCCTTTATTACCACACCAAGACACAAAGCCACAAAGACTTTTTTACTCCCCTCTCTTCGAAGAGGAGAGGGGGCGGGGGTGAGGTGGGTAAGACCACCTCTACCGGGATAACGGTCTTCCCGGCAAGGCACTGCCAAAACAAAGACCCTTCTTGGTTCTTTTGTTTCGCCAAAAGAACCAAAAGCATTCGCCTAATTTTATCTCCCTGCCATGACTTCATGCATTGCCACCCGCTCTCCCGAAAATTCCACCTTTTTCTCTTAGGCAGTGAGTGATCTTGCGACTTACTCACACGAAGACACAAAGACGCAAAGAAGTGATTTTTACCTTTGAAATCCCCGAAAAACAGCCAATGGTTTGGAAAACCTTATCTCTCTTTTACAAACCTTAGTAGAAAAAAGGCTCCTAAAATGAAACAACCTTATTGACACCCCGTGTCTTGCAGGTACTTTTATACATCACACCAAGACACAAAGGTCTTGTACTCCCCTCTCCTGAACGAGGAGAGGGGGCGGGGGTGAGGTGGGCAAGACTGCCTCTGCGGGGGTGAGGTCGTTACCCAAAATAAAAAACCCGGCCTGTAGAGCCGGGTTTTGGTTTTCTAACAATCGGTGAATTAAAGAGCCTTTAAAACCTGCAGCAGATAGTCCCACACACTGGCCACCGACTTGGGGTCTACCCGTTCGGCGGGGGAATGCGCGCCGCGGATATCCGGGCCAAAGGAGATCATATCCATGCCATCATAAGCTTCGCCGATGATGCCGCACTCCAGTCCGGCATGCACCGCTTCCACCGAGGGCTCTTTACCATACATCTTTACAAACACATCCTTGCAGACATGCAGAAGTTTGGAATCGGGATTGGGCTGCCAGGCCGGGTAGCCACCACCCTGTTCCACCTCAAAACCGGCCAGTTTACCCACGGCGGCCACCTTATCGGCAATGTCGATGATGCTGGTGGCTACCGATGAACGCTGACTGGTCAACATATAGACCTCATCCTGGCGGGTTTTGACCACGGCCAAGTTGGTGGAGGTTTCCACCAGTCCTTCCACGGCATGGCTCATGGCCATCACGCCGTGAGGCACGCCATAAAGCAGGCGTACAACGGTCGCGCTCATCCCGACAGACATGGCCTTTTCTGCCCGGGGCGCTTCATCCAGCACCACTTCGATCTTATCTTCCACAAAACGCAATTCATCGTTAAAAACAGCCTGATAACGGTCGGCCAGCTTGCCCAGCTCGGTCAGGGCGGCGTCATCCATAACCAGCACCGCATCCGCCTCGCGCGGGATGGCATTGTGCGCCGTACCGCCGTCCACTTCCACCAGACGGAAGTCATGGGTTTCGGACAGCTTGTACAAAATGCGCGAGAGCAGCTTAATGGCGTTGCCCAGGCCCTTAATGATTTCCATGCCGGAATGACCGCCATGCAAACCCTTGATTTTCAGCGAAACCGTCTCATTCATGGAGGAAGGCACATCTTCCCAGTCGATCTTTTTGGTCATGATGGTGTGCTTGCCCCCGGCGCAACCGATATAGATGATGCCCTCATCCTCGGAATCCAGATTGATAAGTATTTTCCCATCCAGAAAATCGGATTTCAGACCCATGGCGCCGGTCATGCCGGTTTCCTCGTCCACGGTAGCCAAAACCTCCAGCGGCGGATGTTCGATGCTCTCATCCTCCAACAGGGCCAGCCCCATGCACAAACCGATGCCGTTGTCGGCGCCCAGGGTGGTGCCGTCGGCCTTAATCCAACCCTCATCGGTTTTTACAAAAGAGATGGGATCCTTGCTAAAATCATGCTCCGTGCCCTTATTCTTTTCGCAGACCATGTCCATATGGCCCTGAACCACCACAATGGGTTTATCCTTCAGGCTACCCGTTCCGGCCTTTTTCACAACCACATTGCCTGTTTCATCCACCTTGCTTTCCAGATTCAAACGTTTGGCCATATCCAGAATGTAGTTGCGCACGCCCTCTTCATTCTTTGAACAACGCGGAATTTGATTGATGGCCTCAA
Source organism: Calditrichia bacterium (assembly GCA_027006055.1). Taxonomy (GTDB): domain Bacteria; phylum Calditrichota; class Calditrichia; order Calditrichales; family J004; genus J004. Next base: position 5,765 of record JALTKX010000022.1, read on the forward strand.
AATGTTTCCATACCAGTTCGGGTTTTAAGCCCTGCAGAACCTCGTTCATCATAATCTCCTTTCAGTCAGTCTGTTTTTTATGGGATGTTCAAAATTACGGAATATATCATACAATACAAAGCGGAGTTAGCCTTTTTAGCCATCCTTCCTCGATAAAAAAATTCATGCCTTCCTTTCCTTAAAATAAATGCTCATCTGTTGGTGCATGGTCTTTTTTTTGTTAAACTATGGGCATGAAATCTGAAAACTCATCCTATCGCGAACAGTTCCTCAACATGGTGGACAGTGACTTTAGCATTACCCGCGGCCATCCCCTGCCCATAGGTGCCACGGTGGTGCGTAACGGCATCAATTTTTCCGTCATTTCCGAAAGCGCCAAAGAACTATCCATCGTCATTTTCGACGCCTGTAACACGGAGCCGCTGGTGGAGTTCCCGCTTGATCCGCAACTTAACCGTACCGGCAATATCTGGCATGCCCATATCAGCGGCCTGGACCCCTGGATTCATTACGCCTACCGGGTTTTTGCCGACGACCCCTATCTGAAAGACGGCCGTCTGCTTGTGGACCCCTATGCCCGGGCCACCTGCGGCGGGGAACGTTGGGGGCATCCCCTTAAGGTAACCGAGGATGAGGAGAAACGTATCTTTCGCCTCTCCACCATTGTGGATGATAACTTTGACTGGGAACAGGACCGGCCGCTGAACACGCCGCTCAGGGATACCGTTATTTATGAGATGCATGTGCGCGGCTTTACCCGGCACCCCGCTTCCGGCGTTAAAAATCCCGGCACCTTTGCCGGCATTATTGAAAAAATCCCGCATCTGAAAAAGCTGGGTATCACCGCCGTGGAGCTGATGCCCGTTACCGATTTTGATGAAACGGGCAATCCGCGTTTCAACCCCCTGACCGGTGATAAGCTGTTCAACTACTGGGGCTACGACCCGATCAACTTTTTTGCCCTGAAAAACGCCTATGCCGCGGCCGACAGCCCGGAAGGGGCCGTTAAGGAGTTTAAAACCATGGTCAAGGCCCTGCATGAGGCGGGGATAGAGGTCATTCTGGATATGGTCTACAATCATACGGCCGAGGGCAATGAGCACGGTCCCATCTACAATCTGAAAGGGCTCGACCGCGACACCTACTATCTGTATGACAAAAAGAAACGGCATTACCTCAACTATTCCGGTTGCGGCAACACCGTTAACTGCAACCACCCCACCGTGCGCACCATGATACTGGACAGCCTGCGTTATTGGGTAACGGAGATGCATGTGGATGGTTTCCGTTTCGACCTGGCCAGCATTTTAAGCCGGGGCGCCAATGGCGAGGTCCTCTCCGATCCGCCCATACTGGAGCGCATTGCCCTAGACCCCGTTCTGGCCAAAACCAAGATCATCGCCGAGGCCTGGGACGCCGCCGGGCTCTATCAGGTGGGCAGCTTTCCCCATTGGAAGCGCTGGATGGAATGGAACGGCCAGTTCCGCGATGATATACGACGATTTATCCGGGGTGACAGCGGCATGGTGGCCGCGCTGGCCCGCCGCCTTTCCGGCAGCGCCGACCTGTATCAGGATGACGGCCGCGAACCCTATCACAGCGTTAACTTTGTCAGTTGCCACGATGGCTTTCCCCTGGCCGATCTGGTGATGTATAATGAAAAACACAATTTTGCCAATGGCGAAAATAACCGCGACGGAGAGAACCACAACCTGAGCTTTAATTACGGCGTCGAGGGCCCCGCGGATGATCCGGCATTGCAGGAATTGCGTGAACGACAGGTGCGTAACTTTGCCGTTTTGTTGCTGTTATCCCAGGGGGTGCCCATGTTCCATATGGGCGATGAATTCGGCCGCAGTCAGCATGGCAACAACAATGCCTACTGCCAGGATAATGAAATAAGCTGGCTGGACTGGAAACTTCTTTCCAGCCATAAAAAAAGGTTTTTGCTTTTTCAGCGCCTGATTGCCTTCCGCAAGGCCCATCCTCATTTGCGGCGCAAACGTTTTGAGGTGCATACCGTTCAGGGGCGCCCGGCCATGAGCTGGCACAGCCATAAGCTGTTGCAACCGGACTGGTCGCCGGAGGCGCGTACTCTGGCCTTATGGTATGTGGCCCGCGACTATCCCGCCGATGAGGCCGACGGCGATATCTACCTGGCCATTAACGGCAGCCACAGGGAAATGACCTTTGAATTGCCGCAATTGCACGACAACAAACAATGGCTACGCTTTGTGGATACGGGACAGCCCCATGATCCCGCACGCCCCCCGGGCCGGGAACTGCCGTTGCGGGTGGCGGATCGTTATACCTTGCGGGAACGCAGCATAGTGGTGCTCATTTCCCGGCGGATCGGGGAAAAATAGAACCTGCCTAAACACAGTGTGATGACCACGGGAACCGTGGGGCAGAAAATGAGCCGAACGGGATTTTCCCTTCCGGCCGAATGTCAGGCGGAAATTTAAGTTACAAGAAAGAGAACCAGGCGGATTAGTTTATACTGTATTTTTTCAACTTGGAGTTAAAGGTACTGCGGTTGATCTTTAAAGCCTTGGCCGTCTGCACCTTATTATAGCCGTTTTCTTCCAGGGCCATCAGGATCAGTTTTCGTTCATACTCTTCCACGGCCTGGGTTAAACCGCCCTCCAGATTGACTTTACCATTCTCCGCCGAAGAGGCGGGCACGATGGAAGGCAGATTCTCCAAATCGATAACATCCACGCGATTGAGTACCACGATACGTTCGATAAGATTTTCCAGTTCGCGGATATTTCCGGGGTAGTCATAATTTTTCAGGATGGCCATGGCCTTGGGCGTAATCTCGCGAATATTCTTGCCGTAAATTTTATTGAACTTCTCAATAAAGTGTGATACCAGATACTGAATATCCTCGCGGCGTTCCCTGAGGGGCGGCACGGTTATGGGGATCACATTAAGCCGGTAAAACAGATCCTGACGGAACTCACCCCGTTCCATGGCCTCTTCCAGATTTTTATTGGTGGCGGCGATAATGCGCACGTCCACCTTAATCGTTTCGGTGCCGCCCACGCGTTCAAACTCGCCGACCTGCAACACACGCAGCAGCTGGCTTTGCATTTTCAGCGAGATATCGCCTATTTCATCGAGAAAAAGCGTGCCACCGTTTGCCAGCTCAAAACGGCCCACCTTATCCTTAATGGCCCCGGTAAAGGCGCCCTTCACATGGCCGAACAATTCGCTTTCCAGCAGGCTTTCCGCCAGAACGGCGCAATTGACCTTTATAAAAGGCCTTTTCATGCGTTGACTGTTATAATGAATGGCGTTGGCGATCAATTCCTTACCCGTGCCGCTTTCACCGCGGATAAGCGCCGTGGCGTTGGTAGCCGCCACATCCCGTACCAGTTCCAACAGGTCTTTAATCTTTGAGGTTTTACCGATGATGTTGGTAAAGTCATATTTTTGCTGAAGCTTATTGAGCAGGAATTCATTTTCCTTGATCAAAGAGCTGAGCTGGGTTATGCGCTCCACCTTAGAGGTCAGTTCCTCAAAGCGCAGCGGTTTGGTGATGTAGTCCTTGGCGCCCAGCTTCATGGCCTCCACGGCATTGTCGATGGTGCCGTAGGCGGTAATCATAATTACCGGTATGTGCGGATATTCCTTGGCCAGGTTACGCAACAATTCCATGCCGTCCATACCCGGCATAAGGATATCGGTCAATATAATATCGGGTTCATTAACCTTTACCGACCGCAGAGCTTCGATTCCGTTGGAAGCCTTATCCACCCGATAACCTTTATTTAGAAAGACTTCCGCCATAAGCTCCAGCGTATCGTGTTCGTCTTCCACTACTAATATTCGGGTCTTCATTAATGGCCTCCAAAGAGTGATATAGTATTATTTAGACAGGATGTGAGTTAAGCGCGGTAACAATATCGGGGGTAAATTTAATTGTAATAGTGAGTTAAGGCAAATTTTCATTTTTTTTATTGTTTTTTTTCCAACATTTTTTTTAAAAGAAGCGCGTTTGAAGGGGCTTTGCCCCCGGGATGGTTATTGAAAAACACATAAGCCCGGTGTGCCGCCTTCAACTTATCCTTGATGCGGATAAGCCAACTCTCCAGTTCACCTTGATTATAAAGGTAGTCGTAGCGCTCCGCTCCCCGGCCCTGCCACCACTTTTCCACATTTCGGCCATGCAGCCGGACATAAGCCACGTCCCCCGTAACAACGGACTGAGGGGGCAGCAGGCCTTTTAAAGGAGGTTCGTCCACATTTACATAACCTATCCCCAGAAGACCAAGGAAGTCTTCCACCGCCGGATGCACCCAACTGGCGTGCCTGAACTCGACAAACAGAGCCGTATCTCCGCACATCTCCCTCAGGCCGGACAAATAGCTTCTGTTTTCGCGGTTGTTTTTAAAGCTAAAGGGGAATTGCGCCAAAAAACCGGCCAGCTTCCCTTGAGCGGCCAGCGGGCGGGAACTCTGCATCAACTGCCGCATGCTTTCGCGCGGGGTCTGTCGTTGGTGGGTGACCTCTCCGTGTACCTTTACCATAAAACGGAAGTTTTGCGGTACCTTTTCCGCCATGGAGGCAAAACGGTCCCGGGCGGGAATGGTATAGTAGGTGACGTTCAGTTCCAGGGCGTCAAAATGCCGCGCATAAAAAGTCAGCATCTCCCCGGAGGTGCTACCGCCGGGATAAAAAGAGCCCACCCAGTCTTTATAGCTAAAGCCAGAGGTGCCTACATGGATGCGTTTCAATCCCGGATGCCCAAAACGGAGTTTCCGTCGGAAAGGTCAAAATCATGCCGCAAAAGCAGATAGGCCCAATAATTTTTCATAACCTTGCGGACATAATTGCGGGTCTCCTCAAATTCAATATTTTCGATAAAGACATCCACCTCGCCCGAACCGGGCAGTTGTTGCCAGCGCTTAACCCTGTGGGGACCGGCATTGTAGGCGGCAAGGATTTTTTCTTTCTCGCCGTTAAAGCGTTTTGAAAGATAGCGAAGATAGGTGGTGCCCAGCATCACATTAAATCCGGGATCAAACAGCATTTCGGGGTGCCTGAGCGTTTGACGGTTAAAGGAGGCCATCTCGCGCGCCGTGGCCGGTATCAATTGCATCAGGCCATAGGCATTGGCCCAGGAATGCGCCTTAAAATCAAAAACGCTTTCCTGTTTTATCAATGCCAGCACCAGTTCCGTCTCCAGGCCGCGCTTGCGGCTGTTTTCTTCAACAAGGCGATCATAGTAATACGGGAAGCGCTGCTTGAGAATAAAGGGCTTTTCGGTAAAAGGCACATCGGAAAAGAACTTGCGGTTGATATAGTCATAGGTACGGTAGGCCTTGCCATAGGCGTTGAATTTTTTATATATCTCGGCCAGGGCAATCCATTCGTCCAGGGCGCTTATTTTAAGCTTGGTGTCTTTCAGAGCGGCATAGGCATAATCTTCATTCAGCACTTCCCGCACTTCAAAGGCCGCTTCGAACTTTCCGATCAGGGCCCGGTAGCCGGCCGCCTGATAGCTTACCGGAGAAGGCTGGCGTTGCAGGGCCACCAGCGCCTGGTAGGTGCTGTCCTTTTTGGGGATCATTAAAAAGCTTTTGATGGTGTAGTAATCATCCCAAACATGGCGGGCCAGCCTGGCGCGAAGGGATTCCGCGGTCAGGCTGTCTCCCTGATGCTCGTAGCACATGGCCGCCCAGAACAGGGCCCTGTTGCGTTCGGTATCGGGCCAGCGCCGGGTGGAGATTTTTAAGAACAGATCGCGGGCCTCGCTGATTTTGCCCAGGCGGTACAGGGTGAACCCTTCCCGGAACCAGGCCTCGCGCGAAAGCTTGTTCCGCGGCCAGCGTTTGCGCAAATTTTGATAAAGTTCGCGGGCCTGTTCCAAATCGCGTTGTTCCTCTGCTATCCAGGCCGATTTCCACACGGCCTCCGGGGCCAGGCGGCGGCGTGGAAAACGATCCGCATAATCCAGATAGGCTTGTATGGCTTTTTGCTTTTGCCCCTTTCTAAGATGAATGCGAGCCAGATAGATGCGTATGCGCGCTTCCAGATTTTTGTTTTGCAGGTTTTTTAACATGTTGTTAAAGCCGTAATAGGCGGAGCTGTAGCGGCCGCGCTTAAAATAGATGGTTATTAAATTAAAGCGGGCCCGTTCCTTTTTTAGCGGGTCTTTCTCGCCGCGGATGTAATTTTCCAGCAACAGGCGCAAAGAGCCATACTGTCTGGCCGCAAAGTAAACATCGCTGATATTGAAAATCTGTTGTTTAAAAAAGAGCGGTTCATTCTTTTTCAGCCACAGGGAAAGCTGATAGGTCTCTTCCGCCTTTTTATGGCGCCGCAATATCTGCTTAAACTCGGCCCGGGCCTGGCTAAGGCGCTTTCGCTTGTAATCACAAAAGGCGGCGCGAATTTTGGCGTAGGCCGTCCGGGACTTATTGACCCGCCACTCCACAAACAGTTTATAATATTTTTTTGCGCTGGCATATTTCCCCTGTCCATAGTAGAAGTCCGCCAGGGGCAACAGCAGGCTGTCCGCCAGGGAGAGCCTTGGATTTTCGCGTATAAAGGCTTCGGCCCTGCCCGCGGCGGCGGAGGAATCCAGCGCCCAGCCGTTTTTTATTTTGAAATAGGAAACGTATTCGGGCAGGTAGCCGGCATGAAACATGGCCAGGGTATCCAGTTGACGCGCGCTTTGACGAAAACGGCCGCCATGCATCAGGGCCATGGCATATTTAAAACGGGCGGAAGGGCGGGACGCAGGCGGCAAATAGGCCAACTCCCCCGCCAGCAGCTCGGCGGCCTTGTTATAGGCGCCTTTCCGGTAAACGCTATCGGCCTCGGCCATCGTTTCCCGGTGCCTGCTTATCAGCAGCGAATGGTCGTTCTTCACGCCCACGCTAACGCTGCTTATCAGCAATATCATCACAATTCCGTTTAAAACTGAATGCTTCATAACCACATCGTTTATTATACTGCTCCTATTATCGGTATCTGGCCATCAAGTTAAATTATAAATGAAAGATGGGAAAAGCACCGACATCCTTGTCACATTTTTATAATATTCCCAAATATATTTAAGCGCAAATCAAAATTTACCCGGGGCCTCACTTTCAGCGTGCGTAAAAAAAAAATCCCGCGCTCCCTGATTAAAGCGCGGGATAAAAGAATGTTTCCGGCGTGGCCGTCAACCGATGGCCGCCAGGGCCTGTTCCACGTCGGCCAGCAGGTCTTCCTCGTCTTCCACACCAACGGAAAGGCGAATCAGGCCGTCGGTGAGCCCCATGCGCATACGCTCTTCCCGGGGGACGGAAGCATGGGTCATTATCGCCGGGTGATCCACCAGGCTTTCCACGCCCCCCAGGCTTTCGGCCAGGGAAAATATCCGTACCGCCTCGGCAAATTTCCGCGCGTTGTCCAGGCTGCCCAGTTCCATGCTGACAATTCCGCCAAATCCGGACATCTGCTCGCGGGCCAGCTGGTGTTGCGGGTGGCTGCTTAAACCCGGATAATAAACGCGCTCCACCCGGGGATGTTTTTCCAGGTAGCGGGCCACGGCCAGGGCATTCTTCTCGTGTTCCCTCATGCGCAGGGCCAATGTTTTTGTGGCGCGTAAAATCAAAAAACAATCCTGAGGACCGGGCACGGCGCCGGCGGCATTTTGCAGATAAAACAGTTTTTCCGCCAGATCGTCGCGGCGGGTAAGAACGATCCCCCCCACCACATCGCTGTGGCCATTCAGATATTTAGTGGAGCTGTGTACCACCATATCGATGCCAAAGGTAAGCGGATTCTGAAAATAGGGACTCATAAAGGTGTTGTCCACTACCGTCAGGCAGCCCTTTTCCCGGGCCAGGCCGGCTATGGCGCTCAGCGAGGTAAGCGTTAGCATGGGGTTGGTGGGCGTTTCCACGAATATAAGCTTTGTTTGCGTGGTAAAGGCTTTCTTCACCTGTTCGATATCCGATGTATCGACAAAGGAGAAGGAGAGACCGAATTTTTTAAACACGGTTTCAAACACGCGGTAGGTGCCGCCGTATACGTTATCGCTGCAAATAACATGGTCGCCGCTTTCCAGCATTTGGATTATCGCGGAAATGGCCGCCAGGCCGGAAGCAAAGGCGATACCGTGTTTTCCCTTTTCCAGAACGGCAATATTTTTTTCCATGGCCTGCCGGGTGGGGTTTTGCGTACGGGCGTACTCATAGCCCTTGTGCTTGCCTATGGATTCCTGTACAAAGGTGGAGGTTTGAAATATCGGCGTCATTATGGCGCCGGTGGAGGGGTCGGGTTGTTGACCGGCATGAATAGAATCGGTTTGAAATCCCATTAACTGTTTCCTTATTTAGTCCTTTAAGAGTATGTTATAAATATCCTTTAATGCCTTACGCAAAATGTGATGTAAATATTCCGGGGTATCTTCCTCCAGCCGGTATACGGCGTTATCCTCGGGAAAAAGTTTAGCTTCCCCGTCCTCTTCCGTTGCCATGCGGGTAAACCAGGCCGCGGGCGTGCTGAAGTGCTCACTATAAAAATTATGGATTTTAAGCAGTGCGCTGTCGGCGGAGGGTGCCTGCTCGCTGCAAAACAGCACCATGGGCGCGCGGGGGATTATCGCCCCCAGCGATTCACTGACCATATGCTCGTTAAAATGATCAATCAGATAAAAATAAACTTCACGCCGATCGTCCACCTGCCAGCTTACCTGCCGGAAGGCCTGATAATTCAGGGCCTCGTTTACCCCCGCCAGGCCAAAAAAGCGCTGCTGCCAATAGGCAGAGTCCATAAATACGGGAATCTCGGTAATCTCATGCATAGTGTTCATCCATTGCTTCTATTAAAGCTTTTAACCGCTTATGATCGGTAAACAGATACGGACGGCGGGTCAGGATTTCTTCCAGGGAAACGCCGCTGGAGGCGTGCGTACTGCTGTAATCGATCGGCGGCGCCGCCTTGCCCCGGGCAAACACTTTATCAAATATCCGTTTCACGCCGGATGTTTTTTGCTGCCTCTCCACCTGGGAGAGCTGTTGGTTATAAACCGACCGCTTGACCAGCCATTTCTTATTTATCCAGGACAACAGATTTTCCGGTATTTTCAGGGAACCGGTGCCATGCTGTTCCAGAAAATCCGCCGGCGTCAGGCCGTTTTTAAAATATAGCAGATACTTGCGGGCCATGGGACCTATCTGCTCAAAATCCAGCAAAGGCGACGTATAAAAAACAATATCCCGGTCGGGTATGTTGTCTATAGCCTTTTCATAAAGCCGGTGATGTAACTGGCATTCCCTAAGTATCTGTTGATTATCGAGTTTTATCTCTTCCTTGTGGTGAATTTTGTCGGGTATAAAATGAAAGCGTCCGTTATTCCATTGGGCCATCATGCGCAGGGCCATAATGGGTTCCTGTTTGTCAAAACGGGCATTGACGATCGCGCCCCTGTCCAAAATAATTTCACCGGCGCGCTCCCCGGCATAAAGCTTAAGGATGCCGTTCTGCCGGCTGTCTTCCAGGGTTTGTATCAGGTCCATCAGGGAATACTGGGAAAGATCGCCTTCGATATCCTTGTCTATTTTTTCGTTTTTTCCAGAAGGTTTCATCAGGTTTTCGATGATGATGCGGAACTCCTTGCGCAACATGGGCAGGCCAATCACCTCCGAGGCGCCGGCCATCCACAACAGTTCGCGCTTTTCCCAATCGGAATGGCCCAAAAAACAGATGAACGGCACTTTGAGCTGCAAGCGTTTAAAACGCGCCAACCAGTTATGGAGCAGATTATTGTCGCGCACGGCGAAAAATATAAAGTCCGGTTTTTCCCGCTCAAAGGCGCCCTGGGCCTTCTCCATATCACCCACCCAGGTAAGATGTATCGGCAGGCCGCTCAGCTCCACCACAAACATACGGTAGATACTCTCTTTTTCGCTGATGACAAAAACTTCACGCATTGGGTGTTACCTCTTCGTCAACCGTATCATCCTCATCGTTCTCTTCTGTTTCCGGGGGCAAATTAAGGGCCATGTTCAAAAGGGCTTCCTGGAGTTGCTCCCTGTCATCCAGCGAAACGCTCATGAGCGGATACTCTTCGGGGATATTCAGCTTTTCCTTCAGAACATCCGCGTTTTCCTGATCTTCCGGGAAAAGAACGACCACCGGCAGGGGATACATCTGACGCATTTTGCCCAGGATATAACGGGTATAGTCCAGACGTTCGTACACGCTGTCATCCAACACATAAACAAAACCAATCAGATCGTCCTTCCGCTCCTCCACGTCATCGATGATCTGTTCGTTTATGGCCAGGCTCTCCAGCAGACAGCCGCGATGCTGATCCAGAGTCAGCAGACCCTGATAAATTTCTTCCCCGGCGTTGAACAGGGTTTGGATAAAACGGCCCCCTTCCGTTCCGTGTGCCGAAAGCACGGGCAATACATAGGGGCGGGCCTTTTCCTCAAGGTTAAAATGGCGGATCATCTTTGCCGAGAATTCACTTTCCGGCGAGGCGCTGACCCCGACCGCGGCGGTCTCAACCTGTTCTCCGGAACGCTCTTTCTTTTTTTCCTCATCATAGACGTGCAGATAACCGTTTTTTAGCAATAAATTGAGCTTTTCAACGGTTTCAAAATTGGTATAGACGGGATTTTCCAAAATCTTGCGTATCATCACCGGCCGCTGAATCAGGGCGATAAAGGCTTCATCCACCGGCAGACCCGACTGTTTCAGGTCCCCCGCGTATTGCACGCGTACCGTGGCCTGCAGGCTGCCCAAATAGCTTATGTTAACGGCAAAACGCCGGCGAATCTTCTCCGCGGCAATCAACAGGGCCACATGGCTGATGGCTACCGTCCCCGGACCGTTATAGCTCATTTTAGCAGAAAAGCGGAAAGTGCCCTCGGGCCAGAACAACATATGCATCAGGGCGCGCTCTCCCTCGTGCATGCCAACCTGGGCATGGATGGGAAAACCCTGCTTAAAATATATTTTTCCCGCGATCTGCCTGGAAAAAAGGCGCAATACGCCGGAACGCTCTTCCTGCCCCATGGTCGAGAGCAGTTTTTTCAGGGGCATTTCCTGCAAATCGCCGGCGGAAACCAACTCCGCGGCCGGAACCCCGCCGCTGAAATTTTTTAGCGGCCCCTTCAGGGCATAATGGATTTCCTCCAGGGGTGAACTGACGTCAAACACCCGCCGCGCCCCCAGTTCATAAAAGGCCAGCCGCCGGTTCGCATCATCGGGCAGGTTATAGATAAAGATATTGTTGTGATCGTACTGACGGAAAACACGGACAATTTCCCCGCGATCGCTATCGGTAAGTGTGGAATACTCCAACAGTATGGCCGCCATGGGATACTGGGCCAATTGGTTCAGAAAAGGTTGGATTTCACCGCTGGCATATACTTTATATTCATCGCGTTTAAAAACACTCTGCAGATAATCCAGACGTTTTTCATCCTTATCCAAAATGGCTAAACTTGAAGATGACATTTCAAATCCGCTGATTAAATTAATCTTCCGCCGGAAGATATTCCGTCTATATCAAAACAATACCCGTCAAAAGAACCCGCAAGGGCAATTTAGATTGTCGTCAAAATGGTGTCAAGTATAAGTTATATTTTTACAAATACTTAGCCAGTATGCCGTAAACGACGATACCGTAGGCTACGGAAACGTTAAGAGAGTGCTTAATGCCGCGCATGGGAATATCCACGGCTTTATCCGCCAGGGCAACCAGTTCATCGGAAACACCGTCCACTTCATTGCCCATAATCAGGCACAGTGGAAAATTGAACGTTGTTTTAAAAAAGGCCCTGCTGCCGGTGGTCTGTTCCACAACAACAATTTCATAGCCTTTATCCTTAAGGTCGCGAACCACATCCGTCGCCTTTTTATGGTAGCTCCAGGGCACGGATTCCGTTGCGCCCAGGGCGGTCTTTTCTATTTCGGGACGGGGTGGCACGGGCGTAAAACCGGTCAGATAAAGGTGGCGTATCCCGGCCCCGTCGCTGCTGCGGAAAATACTGCCCACATTATGCATGCTGCGGATGTTTTCCACCAGAACGACAAGCGGAACGCGCGGCGTCTCCTCAAGTTGCCCGACATCCGGACGCATGGCTAAAATTTCCTCGAAGGTCAGCTTGCGCAAGCGGCTCATTCCGCCTTTACCTCCAGCAGGGCCACGGTTTCGATGTGGTAGGTTTGGGGAAACATATCCACGGGGCGGGCCTTTACCACGGTATAGGCCTGTTGCAATATTTTCAGGTCACGGGCCAGGGTGGTGGGATTGCATGAAACATAAACAATGCGCCGGGGCCTGATCCGCAAAAGCGTCTCCACAACATCGGGATGCATGCCGGCCCTGGGCGGATCGGTAACCAGCACGTCCGGCCGTTCTTCCAGCGCGCTCATATGTTCACGCACATCGCCGGCAAACCAGCGTATATTTTCCATACCATAGCGGGCGGCGTTATTCCTGGCGTCTTTGATGGCGCTTTCCACTATTTCAAAGCCATACACTTTTTTAGCCCGGCGGGCCAGAAACAGGGTGATCGTCCCCGTGCCGCAATAGAGGTCCCAAACGGTTTCCCGGCCGCTCAGGGCGGCGAATTCCAGGGCGGTGTTATACAGCTTTTCCGCCTGGGCCGTATTGGTCTGAAAAAAGGAATTGGCCGAAATATCAAAACGAAAGGGACCGATAGTATCGCTGATTACGCTTCTCCCGGCCAGCAGGAACTCTTCTTCCCCCTGTGCTATTTGCGCCTTGCGGCTATTGACATTATTTACAACACTGCTCACTTCCCCAAACCGTTCCCGCAGTTCCCGGGCCAGGGGCGTCAGTTCCTTGCGCGCGTCACGGGAGGTGACCAGGTTTACCATTATCTCTCCGCTGGCCCGGCTTTGGCGCAGAACCAAAAAGCGCAACAATCCCTCATGGCTCCGGATACCATAGGCCGGCAGACCCGCGTCCTGAACATAACGAGAAATAAATTTTAATATGGCGTTGGCCGTGTCGCTCTGCAACAGGCACTGTTCTATGTGTAATATTTTATCAAAGGTACCGGGCACATGAAGCCCCAGGGCAAAAGCCTTGGATATATCGGGATTATCCAGATCCTCCGGGGTAAGCCATTTGCGGTCGGCAAAGGAAAATTCCATTTTGTTGCGGTAGCCATAAGGGGTTTCGCAGGCCAGGGTATCCAAAACGGGCACATCCCCCAGGTCATCGGGCCGTTTAAAGGATTGCTCCACAATGGCTTTTTTTTGCAGCAACTGGTTTTCGTAGCTCATATTTTGCCAGGTACAGCCGCCGCACCATTCAAAATAGCCGCAGGGCGGCTGAATGCGCAAGGGGGACGGCTGTTCTATAGACAGGATACGCGCCTCGCCGAAGCTGCGCTTGCGCTTGGTGATGCGCACCCGGCAGATATCGCCGGGAAGGGCCCGGCGCACAAAAAGGACATACTCCTCCACGCGGGCCACCCCCTTGCCGCCAAAAGCCAGGCTTTCGATAGTAACGGTGTAGTCATGCCCTTTTTTTACGGGATAGACAAAGTTTTCTGACATGGAAATCGTTTCTAAATAAAAGGATCAGGCGTTTACGGGCCGTTCTTCCGGCAACAGTTTATCTTCATATACCTGATAGGTGGCGCCATCCAGGTTAAAGCGATTGCGCAGGTCTATCCAGCAGTCCAGCTCTTCCTTCACAAAATGCACCGTGCCTTTTTCGTGGTCAAAATAGCAGGGAATTTCGTGACTGAAAGCTTTACGCGTTAAATCGAAAGGCCGCTCAAAACCCATGTACCGCGCGGCCGTGGAGGCATTCCAGCGGGTAACCGTGCGTTTTTTGGCCGGCATCAGTTTATACTCCCAATCGCTTTTTAATTTTTCCTGCAGCCAGTTGGGATCGTGTTCAAACAGTTCTTCCAGAAAGGGCATATATTCACGGCCCTGCTTATAGGCCAGGTGGGCGCGACCGAACAAAGCCAGTTCCTTCTCTTCATAATTATCCGCTATCTGCTGATAGATGGCGTCGGCCTTGTCATATTCCTCCAAATGAATATAGGCCTGAGCCAGGGCGGTAAGACTGGCGATGCTGGGCTCGGAACGGGCGTATATCTCCATGGGTCCGATGGCCTTTTCAAACTCGCCCAGCTTGCTGTAGGCCATGCTCATAAACTTGTTTAACACGGGGCTTTCGGGGTTCATCTTCTGCGCGATCCTGAAGTCCACCAAAGCGTTAGACCATAGTTCGCCATTCACCTTATTCATACCCCGGTTCAGGTGAACAAAGAATTTTATGTTGTCCGGCAAGGTGTCGTAGTCGGTATCATGATAGAAAAAGTCCAGGCTGCGGGCCGTAATCATGCGCGACTTGCCGTTGCTGCGTTTGTTGTTTTTAAATTCCTTGACGATTTTGCTGAAAAAAGCGATGGTTTTTGATTTGGCGTCATTATAATTGACGATATTGATATGCCAGCGGGCCTCCTCGTCCGCGTGGGAAAGAATATAGCGGGCGTCCTTTACAATTTGCCCCAACAACTCTCCGGTCATCACCACGGGATTGCCGAGGCGAAACTCCTTATGGCGCCGTTGATAGTGGCCATCCCAACAAAACGAGTAGTTCAATGTCAGTTTGTTTTCGGCATAGGACCATTTCTTCAAATAGCACGACAGCAGATAAACATCCTTTTGCTCTTCCATTCCTTATACTCCAAAAAGAAAATATTTTAAAATATCGCTCATGACCGGCACATCATAAGATGTAAAAACATATTGGCCACAAAGTGAAACACACACACAGCCCCGGCAACATTAAAACTATTTATTTCATTCGTATACCCGGCAATCCCATTACCCGGAAATGTTTAAAACAGAAAATTGCAAAGGCTAAAAATAGAAATCAGGGGAAATAGATTTTATTTCATTCAGCTATATGGCCCTGAATTTAGAAATCCATTATACATGTGTCAAGCCCAAAAGGAGTCTGATTATTCCGGCTTTCCCCAAAAAAAGACTTTTACACCGGGAAACCGCCCTTTTATCCACCCATGCTCGGGCTTTCTCCATTCGCCCCGGCTTGCGGAAATGTACGCCGAACAATGGATTGTGTTTCAAAAATTCAATTTAGGACAAGGGAACGGGAAAAAATCACCTAAAACTCATATTTTAGTTCTAAAGTGTAAAAGGAACTACGCGAATCATTAAAGGCGCTGTCCAGGTCCTTATCATTATCATACATGGCTATGGCCTGTAAGCTGAAATGGTCAGTGAGCGGCCATTGCAAAAAAAGCAGCCCGCTCCAGATGTTCCTGTCCGCGTACAGGCTGAAATTCGCGTCGGTGTTTATATCCCGGTAACGCCGGGCGCTGTATCGCAGGCTAAGGGAAAGTACCCGGCCGCTCAGGGAGGCGTAATCCACGTTCAACGTAAGCCCCTTGTCCGTATAATTTTGCTGCAGCACGTAAATACTGTCCAGACCATCCGAAACCGTATGACTGCGCTTTTCCCAAAAAACGCCCGTCCCAAGGCTGAATTGATTGTTAAAATAGAGGCGCAATTCCGGGTTAAGGTTGCCAAGCCGGTAGTCGGGTTCCTGCTCGGTTTTTTTCAGATAGCTCTTATTTCTGTATTCGCCGCCGCCGCGGAACTCCAGCCACCGCGCCAGGCGCCAGGCCAATAAAGCCTCGATCCGGGCGGCTTGCGACTGATTATCCAAAATGCTGTCCCCAACCAGATAGGTAAAACGGTTTCGATCGATCCGGGGATTGAGCCGTACGCTGAATCCGCCGTTTTTAAAACGGCTGTTAAGCCCAAGATATTGATTTAAGAAGTCATTATTCCGGGTTTGGCTGCTTTCGTTATAATCCAGCGCGTAGTAGAGCCGGGTGGCAAAAAAGTCCCCGCCAAGCCAGGAGAGGTCGCCATTCAGGGTATTACGGAAATAATCCGGCGTATTGATATCGGGCGCCTGATATTTTTTTAAACGACTGGTGTTTTGAAGGCGCAAGGCCCAGGAACCGCTGTCGTAGCCATAAATAAAATCGGCGTTCAGCTCGTTATAGCTGAGATTGTCATAGATAAAATTCCGGTTAAAAAGATAGCTGAAGCGGCTTTCAAAGGAGTGGGCCGGGCCAAGCCACCTGCCGGTCAGACGCAGTTCATTATCAAAGTTTTCCTGATCGTAGCGTAAAATATTCTTAAGGGAAAACGGCAGAACCCGGGGCTGGTAGTTTAACAATAGTCCCACATAGGGCTTGGAAACCTGATCCAGCAATACGCTGTCGCTTTGGTCGTAACCCAGTTCAAATTCCTGGCGGTTAAAATCCACGCCGCTCATCACGCTAAGGCTAAAAGGACGGGGAAAGGCGATATTTTGCGGGGGCAGCGTATCGACGGAGGGCGTATCCTGAAAGGAAGCAGCGGCCGCTTCGCTGTCCCGGGCTTCTTCCAAAAAGATAAGCGCCATAACATAATCCTTTTGCGCGGCATAGACACGCGCGGAATCCACCAACGCGCGGATGGCCGGGTCTTCCCGGTAGTGCCCGCCAAGCTCCATTTGCAGGCTCAGAATTTCATAGGCATCCTTTTCACCGGCCTGGGCGAATATAAGATGGGGAAAAAAGAAAAAGGCAAACAGCGCGAAACAGACATTTTTAAGCGGGGCGTGCATAAAAGTGACCAGCCTTTTACTCGGAATCCAGCAGGGTGCGTATCTGACTTTGAACCACGTTGAGAATTTCCATGGCCGCGGAGAGGCGCCCCTGATCCGCCAGTTTTTGCGCCTGGGCCAGCAGCTTTTCCAAAGCCTGAATCTTTTCCTTTTCGGCGGTAGAGAGATCGTCATTGCCGCGAAATCTTTGAATGATATTATACAAACGCTGTCTGTTTTGCGTAAAGGCGGATATATCCGGCCTGCTGTTTTGATCGCGGCTCAGGCGTTCCACGCGGTTCAACAGACGCAGGCTCAAAATCAACTGATAGCGGGCGCGGGCCTCGTTTCCTTCCCTGCTGCTTTTTTCCGCGGCAAGGAACAAAGCCCTGCCCTGCTCATGCAGGGTGCGTAAATCGGTGTTATCCTGCCCGGATAAGCGTTGTTCCTGCAAAGCAATCAACTGACGCACCTCATCGAAACGTTGCTTTAAAAGTTGCCCGTCCACATCGCCCGCGTTGTTGCGGGTAAAGGCATCATAGGCCTTTAAGGCCAGTCTTTGAGAAAGATTTATATTGCGCCGGGCGCCGGTATAACGCTTTTTATCAAAATCGTTCCGGGCAGCGCGGTAAAGCTGACGGGCCTTTTTTAGCCAGCGCATTCCCTTGCTGTTGTCCTCCCGCGCCTCGTTGCTTACCGTGTTCAGATATTGCCCCAGGGATTGCAGATTGGCGCGCAACTGCTGTTCGCTATCGCGGGAGCCTTCGCTCATGTCTATCAGGCGGTAGATAAGCCGTTCGGCCACCTTAAGCTGGCTGAGCGCCCGGCGGTTATTACCCTGCTTATAATTCTCCCGGGCCTTGCGCAAAAAGGAGCGGGCATTGTTAAATAACTCGGCATTAACGCCGCCGGAGGGCATATCGGCCCCGGCGCGATCCAGCAAAAGCTTAAGATTTTTATACCAGTCTTCATAATTTTCCTGGCCGGCATTCCCCCCGGGCGCGTCGGCAAACTCAAGGGCCTTTTCCGCAAAATAGCGGGCAACCTTTAAATTTTCATGGCCGCGCAAAAAGCGGTTGTTCTGAAACTCCCTGTTGGCCTGTTCCAAAAAAGCGCGCGCCTTTTGCAAAAAATAACGGCTTTCCCGGTTGTAGCTTTGCTGGCTCAGTTTAAAATCCGCCTGCTGAATCAGACGATCCAACTCCGTTTTAATCTGCGCCGCCGGCTTTAGCAGGAGCAGCCGGGTAACCTGCCCCATAATGGCTTCGGCGATTTTAAAGCGATTGCGGGTTTTGATTAGCAAGGGAACGCGTTCGGCGGGGCGGGCTGTTTTAGCCCTGTTAAAAAAGTCATAAGCGGCCGATAGTTCCGCCTGGGCCTTTTGCAACAGCTGCGTGGCCCGCGGGTTATCATACTGCCGGGCCAGGGAAAGCCCCGTGGATATCTTACGCTCCAACTGGCGTAAATTCCGTTCCACCTTATCGGCGTCGATAACCTGGGCCCCAAGTGTCGCTTGCAGGGCCAGGATGAGAATTATCAGGTTTATAACTTTTTTCATGATTTCAATTGTGTTAAAAGTTCAATATACACGATTTTAAAAAACAAAAAAACAATCCGCCGCCGGGGCGGATTGTTTTATCCTTTCCACTCTATTAGAAAGGGGAGATACGGTACGGCATGCCCCAGGTGGCCGAGCTGTAAGGATAGGTTACCTCATCCTTTTCCAGAATGGTACCGTTGTCGATCACATCGATCACGGCATGATGGTAACCGGAGAACTGCTTAACCGTCCAGGTGCCCTGGTAGATTTTATTACCGGCATTATCCTCGCCCATGTACTCGAAGAATTTAATGGCCCGGCCACCGCGACGGTTGCGGCCATAGTGCAGACGAACGCTTTCCGTGGCCCGGGTATCCACGGGGAAGTATACCGGATTGGCGGTGTTGTTCTTTACAAAAACCTTAACCGTTACCTCGCTGAAACGCGGCAGATTAAGCATGGTGTTGCCATCAAAAAAGGTGGCGTTGGGGTCGGTAATGACCATGCTGTCTTGACCGGCCGGTTTAATGACCAGCTTTTCAATGGAAACGTCACCGGGGTTGGAAAGACCGTCAGCCATGGATACGCTGCTTACGCGCCAGTTACGGCGCTCAACAGCGGCGTCATCGCGTACTTTTCTGAGAGTGACAATACGCTCGATATCATGCTGTAGCGGCTTTTCAAAACGGGTCAGCGTCAACGTATCGTTAACAAGCGTGCCGGAATGGGTTACAAATTTGCCCGTAAAGGTGCGGGAAATATAGGCCGTGGCCGCCGTGTCGCCGTCAAAAACGATCTCTACGTTGCCTTCGCGGCTGGTAATGATACGGCCGTAACGCAGACGGTGCTTACCGTCTTTTTCGAAACTGGTTTTACCCAGCCAGTTGGGATCATCGTTATCGATGGAATCTTCATCGGGGTCGCCGATCTCGTCATAGGTCAGATCGTCGGACTCCAACACGCTTTTGATGGCCGCTTCTTCCTCGGCAAGGTTGTCATCCGAATTGGCCATGTTGTTACAGGCCACCAGGGACAAAAACAACAGAGCGCTTAAAATTAAACTGAGCTTCTTCATCTTACTTCTCCTTTGGTTTGATAAAACATTGCTTGAATTCTACCTGGGCCCTTCGAATTCTTTCTGATTTGCTTTTAACTATTACACACGCCGTGCCAAAAATGCCATTAGGCATATTACATATTGTTTTTTATAGACTTACAACAACAACAGCTTTTAGAGCGATTCCAAATAAAAGCGTTCCCCCCGGTACATGCGTACGATATGGTACAGTCTGTACGGGAATAATCATTGTTTCATTGGCCGGGATCGTTTAAATTTGCACATGAAGAAAATCATTACGGGAAAAGCGGAATCCGGGGCTACGGCGGGAAAGCTGAATACATTCCCCGGCGAAGCCGGAAGAGTTTTGCGGGGCAGCGGTTTTAGTGTGTCTCCGCTTGGTTTCGGCGGCTACCGGGTTCATATCAACATAGAAGAACACCGGCTGGCCCTGAGCCATGCACTGGAGAACGGGGTTAATCTGCTGGATACCAGCGCCAACTACACCGACGGCGGCTCCGAGATGCTGATCGGCTCGGTACTGAAAGCGCTTACGGAAAAAGGCGTTATTAAGCGGCAGGAGCTTGTCATCGTCTCCAAGGCCGGATATATCCAGGGGCAAAACCTTGCACGCCTGCAACAAGGGGGCACGGTTTTCCCCGAAACGGTTCATTATCAGCAGGGACTGGATCATTGCATCCATCCCGACTTTCTGGAGGAACAGCTTACCCTTTCCCTGGAGCGTCTGCAATGTGAAACCATCGACTACTTTCTGCTGCATAATCCGGAATACTTTTTATTTGACGCCCGTCGCCGGAATATCCCCGCGGGCGAGGCCCGAAAAACCTATTATGAGCGTATTGACCGCGCCTTTTTACACCTGGAGCAGGAGGTGCAGCGCGGACGCATTCAATATTACGGGGTAAGCTCCAACACCCTGCCCATTATGCCCACCCATTACGCCTATACCGATTTTGACAAACTGATGGAACTGGCCGAAGCCATAGGCCGGGATCACCATTTCCGCATGATACAATTTCCCATGAACCTGCTGGAAACCGGGGCGGCCGATCAACTGTTAAGCATAAACCGGGACGTGGCCGCGATCTCCAACCGCCCGTTGAATGCCTATCATCATAATCAACTGGTGCGCCTGGTAAGCCTGGAGCCGCTGGAAACCGACCCGGAGCCCGAGCTGACCCGGCGACTGCGGGAACTGGTGGAACATGAAAAAAGCTATGCCGAAAGCGTGGCGGCCTTTATTAAAACAGACCCCGATAAACAAAAACATCTGGCCGGCATCTTTGCCACCGGCTATTACCTGGCCTCGCATTATAAGGAATTGACCAGCTACTGGAACTGGCTGGAACAACAGGCCCGTTTTCTGGCGGACAGCATTTCCTATGGCGTTCAGGAGATTAACGAATTGAAGGATGTGCCGCCCGGGGTATCGCAATGGCTGGACGGCTATGTGGAGCTTTTTAACAAGGTGCTCGATCAGCTTACGCTTTATCTCGGCTATAACTCCAGCCGACTCAACGAGCGCATCGCCGGGCTGGCCCAACAAATGTTGCCC
>JALTKX010000023.1 GCA_027006055.1 Calditrichia bacterium
TTGGGGATTTTTTAAACAGCGACGTGCTCAAAGTGGGGCATCATGGCAGCTCCACTTCCACCGGAGAAGGTTTTCTCTCCCTTGTTAGTCCGAGACTGGCCGTTGTGTCGGTCGGCGCAAAAAATAAATTCAGGCATCCTTCCCCGGAAAACCTGCGGCGGCTGGCCCGCAAGGGAACGCGAATTTTGCGCACGGATCGTCTGGGGGCAATTATCATTACCAGCGACGGGCGGGAAATCCGTCTGGAAAGATGGCGATAGTCCGATATGCCCGTCTTTGCGGCCCGGTACGGGAAAGAATATCATCCAAAGCCGTGTAGGGGTAACCCGCGAATTTATTCGCGGGGCGGATGGACCGGAACCGCCCTCGGAGAATCCGATTCATCGGATTCCGGTCCCGACGCAAAGACGCTAATGGGCAGGGCAATAAGGTAATACGGTTGGGGCTTTTAGGGTTGCTTTTTTCTGCTATGGTTGGTAAATGAAAATAAGGTTCGGTATTATGCCGGACATTTCTTTTTTAATCACATCTAAAATGTTTCTAATGGGCAGGCGATTTATTGTGTAATCGGCTAAAAAAATGAACCTTATTTTTATCGGTTCAACCATAGTAGCCATGGGTGTTTAAAATATTTTCTACCTTATTAGCTTATTTTTTGATGTGGCGGTATGAATAAGGTAATAAGGTTATTATTTTTTTTGTTTACTTTTTTCTACTAAGGTTGGTGTAAGAGAATAAGGTTAGTCTTGTCATAAGACGTTATACCTCCGATTGAAATCGGGGGTTAACAGTATCCTTTACGGCCCGGCGCGGGAAAGAATATCAGCCAAAGCGGGGTAGGCAGAGGCGTACCGCCCGCTAGCATCCAATTCATCGGATTCCGGTTGGAACACGAAACCTTATTGAACAAGCAAACCTTAGTAGAAACCATGTTAGAAACATATTCAAGCTTATTAGCTTATTTTATGGCAAGGCCGATAAGGTAATAAGGTCGAGGGGGGTTGTGGTTACTTTTTTCTACTAAGGTTGGGGTGTGTCATAAGGCGTTATGCCCCCCCGATTGAAATCGGGGGTTAACAGTATCCTTTACGGCCAGGTACGGGAAAAAATATCAGCCAAAGCGGGGTAGGCAGAGGCGTACCGCCCGCTAGCATCCAATTCATCGCATTCGGATTGAGACCAGGGAAACATTATATAACGATCCAACCTTAGTAGCCATGGGTGTTTAAAATATTTTCTACCTTATTAGCTTATTTTTTGATGTGGCGGTATGAATAAGGTAATAAGGTTATTATCTTTTTGGGTTTATTTTTTTCTACTAAGGTTGGTGTAAGAGAATAAGGTTAGTCTTGTCATAAGACGTTATACCCCCGATTGAAATCGGGGGTTAACGGTATCCCTTGCGGCTAGGTGCGGGAAAGAATATCCCCAAAGCCGCGCAGGGGTAACCCGCGAATTCATTCGCAGGACCGATGTATACACAAATTGCAGGCCGCTACACAAAAAAGCTGACACCTGGTGATGATACCCCTAAAAAACCCCTTTACCCCAATGTTACACGGCGCCCCATAGTCATGGACACTATTTCATCAGGATCATTTTTCTAACGCCGCTGTACTTGCCGGCGGCCACTTTCAAAAAATAAATTCCTGAAGCAACGGGCTTTCCGGCACGGTTGCGTCCGTTCCACTTCATTTCATGGTATCCGGCCTTCAACGCTCCCTTAAAGAGGGTGGTCACCTTTTGACCCAAAACGTTGTATACACTGATATCAACCTGTTTTTTTATGTCCTCCGGCAGCCCAAAGCGGATGGTGGTCTCCGGGTTGAAAGGATTGGGGTAGTTTTGCTGTAACACAAAGGATGCGGGTAACAGTTGCGGTT